>JAFZGE010000055.1 GCA_017555545.1 Alistipes sp. | reverse complement strand
TGTTCCAACGATAGGCGACTCGCAAGTAATCAAAGGTACTGCCTGACGCATCATGTTTGAACCCATCAACGCACGGTTAGCATCGTCGTGTTCAAGGAACGGAATAAGGCTCGCAGCGATTGAGGCAATCTGGTTAGGAGCAACGTCCATCAAAGTAACCTCATCAGCTGTGATTACAGGGAAGTCGGCACCCTCACGAGCCTTGATACGGTTTGGATTGAGGAAGTTACCCTCATCGTCAACCGGCTCATTAGACTGTGCAACAAAGTGACCGTCCTCAGCCTCTGCTGAATAGTATTTAATCTGGCTGTTATCCATATTAACCTTACCATTCTCTACAGAGCGGTATGGGGTCTCAATGAATCCCATGTCAGAAATCTTCGCGTAAACACAAAGCGACGAAATAAGACCAATGTTAGGTCCCTCAGGAGACTCAATAGGGCAAAGACGACCATAGTGAGTGTAGTGAACGTCTCGCACCTCGAAACCTGCACGGTCACGTGAAAGACCACCAGGACCGAGAGCCGACAAACGACGCTTGTGTGTAATCTCAGCGAGCGGGTTGATCTGGTCCATAAACTGTGAGAGCTGGCTTGTTCCGAAGAACGAGTTAACAACGCTCGACAAAGTCTTGGCATTGATCAAATCAACTGGCGTAAACACCTCATTGTCACGCACATTCATACGCTCACGGATTGTACGTGCCATACGTACAAAACCTACCGAGAACTGATTAGCCAACTGCTCGCCAACGGTACGAACACGACGGTTCGACAAGTGGTCGATATCATCAACCTCCGCCTTTGAGTTGATAAGCTGAATCAAGTACTTAATAATCTCGATAATATCCACACGAGTAAGGATACGAGTAGCTGGGTCGATGTCGAGGTTCAACTTCGTATTGATACGATAGCGACCTACCTGACCCAAGTCGTAACGCTTATCCGAGAAGAAGAGCTTATCAATCACGTCGCGAGCCGTTGCCTCATCGGGTGGCTCCGAAGCGCGAAGCTGTCTATAGATATAAACAACAGCCTCCTTCTCCGAGTTACATGGATCCTTCTGCAGTGTGTTATATATGATAGAGAAATCGATACCTGAAGTATTCTCCTTGTGGAGGAGGATAGTCTTCGCACCGCTCTCCAAAATTGCATCAATGTGATCCTCAGTAAGCTCAACCTCACGGTCAACGATCACATTGTTACGCTCGATAGAAACAACCTCACCTGTATCCTCATCAACGAAGTCCTCTACCCAGCTTGACAAGATACGTGCAGCCAACTTGCGACCTACGGCCTTCTTCAAATTAGCCTTTGTAACCTTAACCTCGTCTGCAAGGTCGAAAATCTCCAAAATCTGCTGGTCAGTCTCGAAACCGATAGCACGCAACAGGGTGGTAACAGGCAACTTCTTCTTACGGTCGATGTACGCATACATCACATTGTTGATGTCGGTAGCAAACTCAATCCAAGAACCCTTGAATGGGATAATACGAGCTGAGTAAAGCTTTGTACCATTGGTGTGCATACTCTGGCCGAAGAATACGCCAGGTGAACGGTGCAGCTGCGATACAACAACACGCTCTGCGCCGTTGAAAACAAATGTACCTCTATCGGTCATGTAAGGAATTGTGCCGAAGTACACATCCTGTACTACAACGCCAAAATCCTCGTGCTCATCGTCTGTACAATAGAGCTTCAACTTTGCCTTTAGGGGAACACTGTAAGTCAAGCCACGCTCCAAACACTCCTCGATAGAGTAGCGGGGTGGGTCAATATAGTAGTCGATAAACTCCAGAACGAAATTGTTTCTGGTGTCGGTGATAGGGAAATTCTCCTGGAACACTTTGTAGAGGCCCTCGTTCTTACGATTCTCGGCCGTAGTGTCCATCTGGAAAAAATCGCGGAATGATTTAAGCTGTATCTCCAGCAAATCAGGATAAGGAACCCTGTTCTTTACTGTAGAGAAGCTAATTCTTTGTTGTTTTGTTGATACGGACATCTTAAAACAAATTTTGTAGATGTGTGAGTACTCACGGGGTGCGCACCCCATTTTTGCGGGAGTTATTTATCCCGCTAATGCCCTCAGTGCAAGTACAATACACAGTGAGAGCATCAAAAAATTCCAAGGAAAGGGCACAGCTCTGCGGCACTCCCAACCCTTAGACCATAAAAGGTATAGAGCTTACAGCAGTGTAAACTCTATACCTGAGTTGTCTGAAAACTTCGAGCAAATATTACTTAAGCTCAATCTCAGCACCAGCCTCCTCGAGAGCAGCCTTGAGAGCCTCAGCCTCCTCCTTAGAAACACCCTCCTTAACAGCCTTAGGAGCAGCGTCAACCAATGCCTTAGCATCACCGAGTGACAAGCCTGCAGCCTCCTTAACGGCCTTAATAACCTGAAGCTTAGCCTGACCTGCGCTCTTCAAAATAACATCGAATGAAGTCTTCTCAGCAGCAGCAGCCTCACCTGCAGCAGCAGGAGCAGCAACTGCAACAGCAGCAGCAGCTGGCTCAATACCATACTCCTCCTTGAGGATAGTAGCCAATTCGTTTACCTCCTTAACAGTCAAGTTTACCAACTCCTCTGCTAATA
>JAFZGE010000054.1 GCA_017555545.1 Alistipes sp. | reverse complement strand
CTAATGATATAGTTAGGCGTGTATGGGAGCATCGGAGTGGAAATATTAGAGGTTTTACTTCTCGATATAAATGTGGGTGGTTGCTATACTATGAGGAGTTTGGCGATATAAATCAAGCCATTGCGAGAGAAAAACAGATTAAGGGCTGGAAAAGAGATAAAAAGATAGAACTTATCATATCGTAAATCCCATGAGGAAAGATTTAGCGAATGAATGGTTCGAAGAATAATATAGATCAAGTGGATAACAAAATCGTCATAAAGGGTGCGAGGGTACATAACCTCAAGAATGTCGATGTCGAAATTCCCCACAACAACCTGGTGGTAGTCACTGGTTTGTCGGGCTCGGGAAAGTCGACGTTGGCGTTTGATACCATATTTGCTGAGGGGCAGCGCCGCTATGTCGAGAGCCTCTCGGCGTATGCGCGTCAGTTCTTGGGTCGTGTGGAGAAACCCGATGTCGATATGATTGAAGGCATCGCCCCCGCTATCGCCATCGAGCAGAAGGTCATCTCGCGCAACCCACGCTCTACGGTGGGCACTACGACAGAGATTTATGACTACCTGAAGCTGCTTTTCGCGCGTATCGGTCGCACATATTCGCCTACTACGGGTCTTGAGATTCGTTGCTATGAGGTGGATGATGTGGTAGATAGAGTGCTATCGATGAGTGACGGCGAGAGGCTTATAGTTGCAGCGCCGCTGCTTTTGAAGCAGTCGGAGGGCATTGTTGAGCGCATCCTTACGCTTATGGAGGATGGCGTCAACCGTGTGCGCTATCGTGGTGAGGTTATGCTCGTTGAGGAGTTTATGCCTCAGGTTAGCGCCGATATGTCGCTCGATGATTTGATGATTGTCGTAGACCGCATCATCATCAGCCACGAGCAGGATGCTGTCTCGCGTATTACTGACTCTGTGGCACGCGCCATGGGCTACGGCTCGGGTGTTGTGCACATCATAACCGATAGGGTGGAGACCTACTCATCGCGCTACGATGAGGATGGTGTAGTCTTCGAGCGCCCTACAGAGCATCTCTTCTCGTTTAATAACCCCGTTGGCGCATGCCCCTTGTGTGAGGGATATGGCAAGGTTATGGGCATCGATGAGAACCTCGTTGTGCCCGACAAGTCGAAGAGCGTCTATGAGGGTGCTGTGGTCTGCTGGAATGGTGTTACGATGAGCAAGTGGAAACAGGATGTGGTGCTTAATGCCGCAAAGTGCAACTTCCCAATACATACGCCATACTACGCTTTGACCGATGCCCAGCGTGATATGTTGTGGCATGGCACGGATGCCTTCTATGGCATCGATGCCTTCTTTGATTATATTGACACACAGCGACATAAGGTGCAGTATAGAGTGCTTAAGTCGCGATATATGGGTAAGACGCTCTGTCCCGAGTGTCATGGCAATCGCCTTCGACGTGAGGCGCTATTTGTTAAGGTTGGCGGATACAACATCGCCGAACTTGTGCAGATGACCGTGGGTGAGTTGTCGCGCTTCTTCGATGAGCTTAAGCTCGATGAGCACGACACAAAAACTGCGGAGCGCGTGTTGAAGGAGATACGCAGCCGTCTTGGCTACCTTATGGAGGTGGGACTCCACTACCTGACTCTCGACCGCTTGTCGGTGTCGTTGTCGGGTGGCGAGTCGCAGCGCATCAACCTCTCTACGTCGTTGGGTAGCAACCTCGTAGGTTCGATGTATATCCTCGATGAGCCAAGCATTGGTCTTCACCCCAGAGATACAAACCGCCTTATTGGTGTGTTGAAGCAGTTGCGCGACCTCGATAATACGGTCATCGTTGTTGAGCACGAGGAGGAGGTTATGCGTGCTGCCGATTGGATTGTCGACATTGGACCCGAGGCGGGTGTTGGCGGTGGTGAGGTTGTGTATAGTGGTCCTGCCGAGAAGATTGGCGAGGCTAAGAACTCGCTTACGGCAGAGTATCTTACGGGCAAGCGCACAATTGAAGTGCCTTCGCGCCGACGTGCCCATGCGGGCGCTGTAAAGGTGCGTGGTGCACGACATAACAACCTTAAAAATATAGACGTGGAGATTCCGCTCGGTGTGCTTACGTGTATTACGGGTGTCTCGGGTTCGGGTAAGTCATCGTTGGCCGATGATGTGCTCTTCCCAGCGCTCAAGCGCAAGCTCTCGGAGACTACGCTCACGCCAGGTGATCACGATGGCATAGATGTCGATAACCGTCAGTTGCAGGGTGTGGAGATGGTGTCGCAGTCGCCCATCGGTAAGTCTACACGCTCAAATCCCGTCACCTACATCAAGGCTTACGATGAGATTCGCAAGCTCTTTGCCGACCAGCCCTACTCGAAGCATACGGGCATTGCGGCTACGGCCTTCTCGTTTAATATGCCTGGTGGTCGTTGCGAGGAGTGCGAGGGTGAGGGTGTCATCAAGGTGGGCATGCAGTTTATGGCCGACGTCGAGCTCACGTGCGAGGCGTGTGGCGGCATGCGCTTCAAACCGGAAATCCTTGAGGTTAAGTACCGCGGAAAGAATATATACGATATACTAAATATGTCTGTGGATGAGGCTGTTGAGTTCTTCGGTGAGGATAAGTCGAATAGCACATGCAAGCGTATCGTAGACCGCATCTTGCCCTTGCAGCAGGTGGGTCTTGGATATGTTAAGCTGGGTCAGTCCTCTTCGACGCTCTCGGGTGGTGAGTCACAGCGCGTCAAGCTCGCTTCGTTCCTTACGAAGGATAAGTCTTCGGAGCGCGTGATGTTCATCTTCGACGAGCCCACAACGGGTCTCCACTTCCACGATATACGCCGTTTGTTGGGTGCTTTCGATGCACTTATCGAGCGCGGACATACGGTGGTCGTTGTTGAGCACAATATGGATGTCATCAAGTGTGCAGACTGGGTTATCGACCTCGGTCCTGAGGCGGGATCTGAGGGTGGTAGGGTAGTCGTTGCCGGCACGCCCGAGAAGGTAATGGAGTGCGAGGAGAGCTACACAGGCCAATTTTTACGTAAGCATCAAGAATGAAAGAGTTTGAGACATATACACTCTCTAATGGCATAAGAGGCATTCATCGTCAGGTGCGTAGCGGCGTTACGCACTGCGCCTTGGTTGTCAATGCAGGCTCGCGCGATGAGCATCGTGGCGAGTATGGCATTGCGCACTTTGTGGAGCACGCACTCTTCAAGGGTACTGCGCGCCGCAAGGCACACCAGGTGAACTGTCGCCTCGAAAACCTTGGTGGCGAGCTTAATGCCTACACCACAAAGGAGGATACCACGCTGCACGCTACGGTTATGCGTCGAGACTTTGCACGTGCCGTAGAACTTGTTGGCGATGTGATATTTAACTCTACGTTCCCTGAGCGAGAGCTTGCCAAGGAGCGTGAGGTTATCGCCGATGAGATTAACTCGTATAAGGATTCGCCCTCGGAGCGCATCTACGATGACTTTGAGGATCTGATATTTAAGGGCTCGGAACTCGGTCACAATATCCTCGGCTCGAAGGCTACTATTGCGCGCATCTCGACCGAGAATATGCACTCGTTTGTTGGTCGTACCTACACCACCGACCAGATGGTATTCTCATCTATAGGTAACTTCTCGGCAGCTACGGCGCAGAGTGTTGCCGAGCGATATATTGGTGGTGTTGCACCCACGACGCGCGAGTTCGAGCGTGTTGCCCCCGCACCATACGAGGCCTTTGATCAGCGCCTTTCGCGCCATACGCATCAGGCGCATGGCATCATCGGTACGCGCGGCTATAGCATTCGCGATGAGCGTCGCTTGCCCCTCGCCTTGGCGCTGAATATCTTGGGAGGCCCTTCGGCTAACTCGCTGCTTAACATCTTGTTGCGCGAGAAGCATGGCCTATCGTATAATGTTGAGGCAACATACACACCGTACTCTGATACGGGTATCGTGGGTATCTATTTTTCTTCTGACCACGACAATGCTGCGCAGTGCGTAGAGCTCATCGAGAGGGAGGTTGACCGCCTCTGCCGTGAGCATATCACACCTCGCCGTCTTGCCATTGCCAAGCGTCAGTTTGTGGCACAGATGGCAATCTCGATGGAGGCAAACGAAGGCTATATGTTGGGCGCGGGCAAGAGCTACTTACTATATAAGGATATAGACACACTTGAGGAGGCGTATAAGAAGGTTATGGCAATTACCGCAACGCAGATATGCGATGTCGCAGCAGATTGTCTTGGTAATCTCTCGCGATTGATATATAAGTAATTATGGATAAGTTAGAACAGTATATTTTAGACAATACAAAGCCCGAGGATGAGCTTATGCATCGCCTTGAGCGTGAGACATACTTGCGTGTGATAAACCCCCGCATGATCTCGGGACACTTGCAGGGCAAACTCCTTGAGATGCTTGTGCGCATGATGCGCCCTAAGCGAGTTCTTGAGATTGGTACCTTCACGGGCTATTCGGGATTAAGCATAGCGCGTGGCTTGGAGGATGATGCCATCCTCGATACCATTGAGGTGGATGACGAACTTGAGGATATCGCAGCGAAGTACTTTGAGCAGTCGGGATATGGTCATCGCATTCGCCAGCATGTAGGCTCGGCACTCGACGTTGTGCCCACGCTTGGCGAGGTCTACGACATGGTCTTTATCGATGGCGACAAGCGCGAGTACCCCGCATACTACAACATGCTTATGGATGGCGGTTATGTGCGTAGTGGCTCGGTGATGTTGGCAGATAACATCCTGTGGTATGGCAAGGTGGCTGAGCCCATCGCCCACAACGATAAGCACACTGAGGCAATCGTTGAGTTTAATCGTATGGTTGCCCTTGACCAACGAGTGGATAATGTGATTGTCCCGATTCGTGACGGCATCAATATGATAATGGTAAAATAAAATAGGTGGCGCATGCCACCTATTTTATTTAGTACCAAAGTGTTATTACTATTTCTTCTTGTCGATAAGCTCGGTGAGTGAGCCGAGTGCGCCAACAAGGTTGCTCGCCTCAAATGGCAAGAATACGGTCTTAGACTGGTTGCCAGCACCAATCTCCTTGAGGGTGTCGACATACTTCATAAGAAGCATATATGTTGCTGGGTCGGTCTTAGACTCGGCAATAGCCTCTGCCACCTTGCGGATAGCCTCTGCTTCGGCTGTTGCCTGCAATACCTTTGCATCTGCCTCACCCTGAGCCTTCAAAATCTGAGTCTGCTTCTCAGCCTCTGCCTGGTTGATCTGCGACTCCTTCTCACCCTCAGACTGCAAAATCATAGCCTCCTTCTGACCCTTAGCCTCGAGCACCTTAGCACGGCGCTCACGCTCTGCCTGCATCTGCTGCTCCATAGCGCGACGTACAGACTCGGGAGGTGTAATATCTTGCAACTCAACGCGGTTTACCTTCACGCCCCACTTGTTTGTTGCCTCATCCAACACGATACGAAGCTTCGAGTTGATAGTATCGCGCGATGTGAGTGTCTCGTCGAGCTCCAACTCACCAATCACGTTACGCAAGGTTGTCTGCGTGAGCTTCTCGATGGCGTTGGGGAGGTTGTCAATCTCGTATACAGACTTCACGGGGTCTACAATCTGGAAGTAGAGCAACGCGTTGATTGTTGTTGTTACGTTATCCTTTGTAATCACGCTCTGCTTGTCGAAGTCGTAAACCTGCTCGCGGAGGTCGATCTTCGCTGTCTGCTTGATAACGGCATACTTCTGACCACCCACAACCATCTCTGTGCGCTGAGATACCTCGCGTGCACGGTCCACGATGGGCAACAGGTAGTTAACGCCCGACTTTAGAGTGCGGTCGTAGCGACCTAGGCGCTCCACAACGCGGGTCTCCGACTGTGGTATAATCTTAAATCCTTTGAGTACGTATAGCACCGCGATAATGGCGATGATAAGGAATACTGTTAATGCTGAAAACTCCATATCTACAACTTTTTAACGGTTAATATTACACTGTCACGCTCCACCACCTCGACCTTAGTGCCAACAGGGAGTGGCTCATTATTATTGGACTTTGCACGCCAGTCCAGGCCGTCGATCATAACGCGGCCATTGTCATCATCCGCCTCAATCTCTGCGCATACCACGCCGCGCTTGCCAATGATGGCGTCGACGTTTGTCTGCACCTTCTCGCCCTTGCTAAAGAAGAGGCGTTTCAAAATTGGACGCACGGCGATAAGCGCTACGAACGACACCACCGCAAATACTAGGAGCTGAATCTCTAAACTCCAGTCCAGGAGTGATGCTGCGGCACCGCCCAATGCACCGATAGCCAGGCAGATAACGGCGAAACCCGAGGTAAACATCTCGACAATGAAGAGAACGAGGGCGGCAACCACCCAATATACCCAAATATCCATAACTTCTGTTTTACAAATTCTTTTGCCTCAATAACGAGGTCATGGTTGATTCAATAAACTCTACCAAAGGTAGTCGAAATTTTTGAAAAATGCAAGAATCACGCGCAACAAAACGCGCTATGCGAAAAAATGATGTGAAACGAATAACAACATTGGAAAATTATTTATATATTTGTATGATTAACTTTAATATAGAGTATAACCTAAAACTTAATAACTATGATACGTCACATTGTAATGTGGAAGTTCCGCCGCGATATGGCAGAGACACCCCAGCAGATTGCCCAGGAGATGAAGAGCCGCCTTGAGTCGCTCAATGGCAAAATCGATGGTCTTATTCGTGCCGAGGTGGGCGTAAACATTAAGGAGACAGCATCATCTTACGACGCGGTGCTCACAGCCGACTTCGAGTCATGGGAGAAGATGGAGGCATACAAAGTTCACCCTCTTCATGTTGTAATCAGCGACTATTGCAAAGAGCGTCGTTTGGAGCGTGTAGATGTAGATTATAACCTTTAGCACAAAATAGAAGCACATTAAAAACCGAATAATAATTAACAACTAAAATAAAAACCTAAAACTATGCAGAAAAGAATTATTGAGTGCGTACCTAACTTCTCTGAGGGTCGCAACGCTGAGGTCATCAAGCAGATTACAGATGTTATTGACGCCGCTAAGGGCGTGAAGCTTTTGGATGTTGATCCAGGTGAGGCTACAAACCGTACCGTTGTTACCTTCGTAGGTGAGCCCGAGGCAGTATGCGACGCAGCTGTTGCAGCTATCAAGCGCGCTACTGAGCTTATCGATATGCGTCAGCACAAGGGTGCACACCCTCGCATGGGTGCTTGCGACGTATGCCCCTTGATCCCCGTATCAGGCATCACACTCGAGGAGTGCGCAGAGCTCGCACGTGCTCTTGCAAAGCGCATCTCTGAGGAGGTTAACGTTCCTACATATTGCTACGAGGCAGCAGCATTCACTCCCGAGCGCCGCAACCTCGCAGTATGCCGCGCAGGTGAGTACGAGGCATTGCCCGAGAAGATGATGGATGAGAAGCGCAAGCCCGACTTCGGTGCTCGTCCCTATGATGAGGGTGTTGCAAAGACTGGTGCTACAGCCGTAGGTGCTCGTGACTTCCTCGTAGCCGTAAACTACAACCTCAACAGTACATCTACACGCCGCGCTAACGCCATCGCATTCGACGTACGCGAGAAGGGTCGCCCCATGCGTGAGGGTAACCCCATCACAGGTAAGATCATGAAGGATGAGAACGGTAACACCATCATGAAGCCAGGTACACTCAAGGCATGTAAGGCTATCGGCTGGTTCATCGAGGAGTACGGCATCGCACAGGTGTCTATGAATATGACTAATCTCTCTATCACACCTCTTCATGTGGCGTTTGACGAGGTATGCCGTGCCGCAGATGCTCGTGGCGTACGCGTTACAGGTGCTGAGATCGTAGGTCTCGTTCCTAAGAGCTGCTTGGTAGATGCTGGTCGTCACTTCTTGCGCAAGCAGAACCGTTCTACAGGTCTTCCTGAGCGCGAGTTGGTACGCATCGCTATCGAGTCAATGGGTCTTTCGAACCTCAAGGAGTTCAAGCCCGAGGAGAAGGTTGTAGAGTACATCTTGGAGGCTGACCAGAACAAGGGCGTTAAGAAGCTCGTAGATATGACATGCACAGGCTTTGCTGAGGAGACTGCAAGCGAGTCACCCGCACCTGGTGGTGGTTCAATCTCTGCATATATGGGTGCTTTGGCAGCTGCTCTCGGTACTATGGTTGCAAACCTCTCATCACACAAGGCTGGTTGGGATGATCGTTGGGAGTACTTCTCTAACTGGGCAGACAACGGCATGGGTGTGATGAACGAGTTGTTGTACCTCGTAGATGAGGATACTGCTGCGTTCAACAAGATCATGGACGTATTCGGCATGCCTAAGGGCACTGAGGAGGAGAAGGCAGCACGCGCTGAGGCTATGGAGGCTGCTACACTCTACGCTACACAGGTGCCTTTGCGCACTATGAAGGCTGCTTATAAGGCATTCGATGTTGTTCGCGCTATGGCTGAGGAGGGTAACCCCAACTCTGTATCTGACGCTGGTGTAGGTGCTTTGGCTGCACGCTCTGCAGTTATGGGTGCTTGCCTCAATGTTAAGATCAACGCTGCAGGCCTTAAGGATAGAGCAACTGCTGAGGCTTTGGTTAAGGAGGCTGAGGAGATTCAGGTACTCGCACAGAAGGCTGAGGTAGAGATCTTGGCTGTTGTAGAGAGCAAAATTCAGTAATTAACGACCTTTTAACTTAAAACTTTAATCGAAAATGACAGATTTTCAGAAAGATATACTAGCTGGTATTCCCGATCCATTGCCCGCACCTAAGGCATACGATCCCAATGCCAACCACGCCCCCAAGCGTAAGGATATCCTCACAGATGAGGAGAAGAAGCTCGCTTTGGCTAACGCCTTGCGTTACTTCCCTGCGAAGCATCACGCAGAGCTCGCACCTGAGTTCTTGGAGGAGCTTAAGACCTATGGTCGCATCTATATGTACCGCTTGCGCCCCGATTACGAGATGTACGCACGCTCAATCGACGAGTATCCCGCACGCTCACGTCAGGCTGCAGCTATCATGCTCATGATTCAGAACAACCTCGATAAGGCTGTTGCACAGCACCCCCACGAGCTTATCACCTATGGTGGTAACGGTGCGGTATTCCAGAACTGGGCACAGTATCGCTTGGCTATGAAGTACTTGGCAGAGATGACAGATGAGCAGACTCTCGTAATGTACTCTGGTCACCCACTCGGTTTGTTCCCATCACACAAGGATGCACCTCGCGTTATCGTAACCAACGGTATGGTTATTCCCAACCACTCATCACAGGATGATTGGGAGCGCTTCAACGCCCTTGGCGTATCGCAGTATGGTCAGATGACTGCGGGCTCATATATGTATATCGGTCCTCAGGGTATCGTTCACGGTACTACCAT
>JAFZGE010000053.1 GCA_017555545.1 Alistipes sp. | reverse complement strand
CGGTAGTTCTCATCACCGAAGCCGAGGGCACGGTGCCAAGCCATACGTGTCTCCTTCCACTCGTTCCACCACTGCATCTCAGTGCCGGGCTGTACGAAGAACTGCATCTCCATCTGCTCGAACTCGCGCATACGGAAGATGAACTGACGTGCTACGATCTCGTTACGGAAGGCCTTACCAATCTGTGCGATACCGAAGGGGAGCTTCATACGACCAGTCTTCTGCACGTTGAGGTAGTTTACGAAGATACCCTGTGCAGTCTCGGGACGGAGATACACGGTGTTTGCGCCATCAGCTGTAGAACCCATCTGTGTAGAGAACATAAGGTTGAACTGACGTACGTCTGTCCAGTTGCGTGTACCTGAGATGGGGCAAACAATCTCGCAGTCGAGGATAATCTGCTTGAGCTCCTCGAGGTTGTTCTCGTTGAGTGCTGTTGCGAAGCGCTCGTGTACAGCATCCATCTTTGCCTTAACCTCCAATACGCGAGGTGATGTAGCGAGGTACTGAGCCTCATCGAAGGCCTCACCGAAACGCTTGCGCGCCTTCTCTACCTCCTTCTGGATCTTCTCCTCCTGCTTAGCCATCCAGTCCTCAACAAGAACGTCAGCACGATAGCGCTTCTTAGAGTCCTTGTTGTCGATGAGTGGATCGTTGAAAGCACCTACGTGACCTGATGCCTCCCATACGCGGGGGTGCATGAAGATCGCTGCGTCGATACCTACGATGTTCTCGTGGAGCTTAACCATTGAGTCCCACCAGTAGCTCTTGATGTTGTTCTTGAGCTCAACACCATTCTGGCCATAATCGTATACAGCACCGAGGCCGTCGTAAATCTCGCTTGAGGGGAAAATAAAGCCATACTCCTTGCAGTGAGCAATAAGCTTCTTAAACAATTCTTCCTGTGTCATAGTCTATATCGTTTTTAATTATTTTTTCCTGCTATTAAACCATAGGTTTATTTCAAGCCGCAAAGATAGTAAATTTTGTCTAATAATGCACTATTTCACAAGATTATGTGCACGGAAAGAGTAGTGAGCACCGCGCGCCACTATCACATGATCCAAAAGACGCATGTCAAAGAGCTTGGCAGCCTCGGCAACACGCTCCGTGAGCGCTATATCCTGCTGGCTTGGCTCGGGGCTTCCCGAGGGGTGGTTATGCACCAATACAATCTGCGGCGCAAGAAGTTCCAACGCCCTGCGTATCACCATCTTGCAATCTACCACCGTCGACTGGACACCACCTTGGCTGATGCGCGTACTCTCGAGCACCTTACCCGATGATGCGAGGTACAATGCCCAGCACTCCTCATACTGCAACGCTCCGAGCACTGGTTCCATGATACGCACGACATCCTTATCCGAGTGCACCTTCTCCTGCACCGAGGCCTCGGCGACAGATATTCTGCGACCCAACTCCGCGGCGGCGAGCACCTTCTGCGCACGCAAGCGCCCCATGCCTGCAATCATCCTCATGCGGTCGAGACCTATAGCCTCAACGCGCAACAGCGAGCCTCCCGCCTCCTTGAGGAGTTCCGCAGTAATACTCTTTGCGCTGTCATCTTCTGAGTTTTCGGCAAGCGTAACGGCGAGGAGCTCCTCATCTGTAAGCGCCTGAGCACCGCGCGATTGCAGTTTGTCAGTAATATTTTTCATGGTTAGCAGATTTTAATCCTACGAAGTTACAAAAATTATGAATACGGAGACTCTCGCAGGCACAAAAAAAGCCTTGCAGAGGGTTGAATCTGCAAGGCGTATAGTTTTTTCAGTCTCGATTAGCTAGACAAGCGGTCGAAGCGATCCAAAATCTCGGCGCTACCCTCATCCGTAATCGTTGTTGGCGCAGTCTGCGACACCGAGAAGGCAGCATTCTGCTCGGCAGCCTTCTTCGAGTCACCATGACCATAACCCACCGCGATGCCATCGACATAGACCACCGAGTGGAAGCCTGGGCGCGATGAGCCATGCGAGGTGTCGTTTGTGGTGCGGAACTCAATAGAATAGTGGTTCTTCTGACACCACTCGATAAGGCGACTCTTGAAGTCGGTCTCCAACTGCAACACATCATCAAGCGAGAGGTGGCGCGCAAATATCTTATTGATAAGCAGGCGGTTTACGAAGTCGTAACCCTGGTCAAGATAGATAGCACCCATCATCGCCTCGAAGGCGTCGCCATAGATGTGCTTCTGTGTGGTGTTGCCCGCAGCATTCGAGATGACATGCTTATCAAGACCCAACGCCGAGGCGATGCGGTTGAGCGACTGGCGCGATACCATCTTTGAGCGTACCTGCGTAAGGAAACCCTCATCACGGTCGGGGAACTCGATGAAGAGGTAGTCGGATGTTACGCTCTCGATAACGGCGTCGCCGAGGAACTCGAGGCGCTCGTTGTTCACGTGGCTACCATCCTCCAACTCCACAGATGCAGACTTATGGATAAGCGCGAGCTTATACAACTCGATGTTGTTTGGGATGAAGCCAAACATATCATCTATAGCTGCATAGAAGCGCTTATCGACACCATATTTACGGCGCAAAGGCCTAAGTATAAAATCGAACATGATAACCTAACGTACTACGAAACAACCACACGATAAAGGTTGCGAAGCATAGAAAATGGACTAGACCGAGGGAGAAAACTCCCTTGGCATAGTCCATACTCTCTTTGTAATGGGTCTCGATGCCACAACCTCACGGTCGGAGTATCGCGACCAATTTAATCTTTAACTTCGCAAGCGAAAGTATAGATCAGTTATTACTTGTGAGACTCGATGTAGCTGATAGCGTCACCTACAGTCTGAATCTTCTCAGCGTCTGCATCGGGAATCTGAAGATCGAAAGCCTTCTCGAACTCCATGATAAGCTCTACCTGATCCAAAGAGTCTGCACCGAGGTGTGCTGTGAAGCTAGCCTCTGCTACAACCTCTGACTCCTTAACGCCCAACTTGTCAACGATGATCTCGACAACTTTTGACTGAATTTCTGACATAATAAATAAGTTTTAGTTAAACATTATAGTAGTATATTTCTTGCTACTGTAATTTATAACCGAGTGAGTTTTTTTTCACTCGACTGTGCAAATGTAACACTTTTTTTATTATCTTTGACATTATTACGCTAAAAATTTACTACTAGTTTTTAGCATACATAATGTAACTAACTAATAATTAAGATATTATGAGCCTTTTATTAATTTCCAATTCTACTAATGCCGGTGAGGCTTACTTGAAATATCCTATTCAGGAGATTGCAAAGTCTTTAGAGGGTATCGACGAAGTTGTTTTCGTGCCATACGCTGCCGTAACCTTCTCATACGATGAGTATGAGGCTAAGGTTCAGGACCGCCTCAACGAGATTGGTGTTAAGGTACGCTCTATACATCACGCCATCAACAAGCGCAACTTCATCCGCCACGCAAAGGCTATCATGATTGGCGGTGGCAACACCTTCGCGCTCTTGAAGAAGATGCAGGAGGAGGATCTCCTCGACATGATCTTCCACCGCGTAAAGGCTGGTGTGCCCTACATCGGTTGGTCAGCTGGTAGCAACGTAACATGCCCCACTATCTGTACAACAAATGACATGCCTATCGTGCAACCCGAGTCATTCCGCGCTATCGGTTTGGTATCATTCCAGATCAATCCCCACTACCTCGACGCTAACCCCGAGGGTCACGCAGGCGAGACACGCGAGCAGCGTATCAAGGAGTATCTCGAGGCTAACCGCAGCCGCTACGTTGTAGGTTTGCGTGAGGGTTGTATGCTCCGCATCAACGACAACGGCATCGAGCTTATCGGTTCACGCTCAATGCGCGTATTCAAGAAGGGCATGGAGACCTTCGAGGTACAGCCAGGCGAGAACATCGACTTCCTTATCCGTCGCTCTAAGTAGCGATGAGTGGCTTAACCGCCATAATCGGTCGTGGCGGCGAGGATGTCGCCACGGAGTGGTTACGCGAGAGGGGCTACTACATCGTTGAGCGCAACTGGCGCGTGGGGCACTACGAGATAGATATCATCGCCCAGCACTACGACACGTTGCACTTCATCGAGGTTAAGACCCGCAAGGAGGGAGGCTGGCAGACGGCATACGACAGCATCGACGACCAGAAGATTCGCACGCTCAGACGCGGTGCGATGGCATATCGTGCGATGCACCACATACGCCTCGAGCTGCAATTCGACCTTATCGCCGTGACATGGAACGAGGAGGGCGACATAGCCATTGATTATACGGAAAACATATTGTAAGAGTGTGGGGTTGCTGAATGAGTGAGGCAACCCCACTCTTCGTTTAGATGGGACTAATTTATAATATAGGTATCGGGATTTACGACTGCGGCATAGCTCTCGCTGCGTGCTGCAACCCTAAGGCGCGACTACTTCACAGAGGTCGCAATGGGTTGTTACGCCATATTGAGGAGCACATGAGGGGAGTTGAGGGCAGTAAAGTATGGATACACGCCGCCTCGCTCGGCGAGTTCGAGCAGGGGCGACCCATCATAGAGCGCATAAGGCGCGATATGCCCGATGCGGTCATCATCGTAACATTCTTCTCACCCTCAGGCTACGAGATACGCAAGAACTACCCTCATGCCGACCATATTTTCTATCTCCCATCCGACACACCCGCGAACGTGCGACGCTTCATCGATGCCGTGCGCCCCGATGTTGCCATATTCATAAAATATGAGTTCTGGCTCAACTACCTCAACGAGTTACACCGTCGCAAAATACCAACATACCTCGTTTCAGCAATCTTCCGCCCTGCGCAGGTACACTTCCGCCCATGGGGAGGCATGTGGCTAAGGGCGTTGGAGTGTTACAATACGATCTTCGTTCAGGATGAGGCCTCAAAACACCTTCTCGAGGGCGCGGGCTTCACGCACGCTGTGGTTGCGGGCGACACACGCTTCGACCGCGTGGCAGAGATTGCACGCAACGCCAAGCGCATACCCATCGTGGTGCGTTTTGCTTGTGGCGCGCCCCTATTTGTTGCGGGCTCGACATGGGGCAAGGATGAGGAGTTACTCATTGAGTTAATTAATGCCAACCCCGACACTCGATTTGTTATAGCGCCCCACGAGATGGATGAGTCGCGTATGCAACATCTTGAGCAAAAAATAGTTGGCGGTGTGACGCGCTACACACGCTCCGATGAGACAAGCGACTTTAGCCACACGCAGGTCTTGATTCTCGACACCATAGGTCTACTATCCTCAGTCTACGGCTACGCCCGCTGGGCATATATCGGCGGCGGCTTTGGCGTGGGCATACACAACACCCTGGAGGCTGCTACATTTGGGCTTCCGATAGCCTTTGGCACCAACTATCACAAATTTCGCGAGGCGTGCGACCTCATAGCCGTTGGTGCTGCAACATCCGTAGCCTCGGCCACGGAGCTTAAGGCGTGGTTTGCGCCATTGAAGACCGAGGGCGAGCCGCTACAAAAAGCAAGCTCCTCAGCGCGTGATTACACCAAGGAGCATTGCGGAGCAACTGAGACCGTCATCGATCTCATATTTTCGGAGCGCGACTAGTCCACAGCAATTGTGAGCGACTCCATATCACCAATCTTCACAATCTCGAACGACGTAGTACCCGACATTGTGAATGTCGCAGTGTGGCTCTCGCCATCAGCATACTCGTGCGTAGCACCCTCGGCATACTCCTCCGCGGTGCCATCACCCCACTCGATAGAGCCACTTACGGCCTCACCACCCCACTTGGGCGATGCGAGGATCTGGTTGCGGTGACTAATAACGACCTCCATGCTCGTTGCCACCATGCCGCTCTGCGCGATTGTCACCGTATGGCGCAACTCGCCCGCCACGATAACGACATTCGCGTTTCGCGCCTCAGCTACATCATTTGCCTCGATGCTTAGCACAACAACAGAGCCACCCTCGATGTCGCGCATATTATAGACGCGAAGCCAATCGGCATCAATCTCTACATCAATCTCCTCGTTGCTTATAACCTCTATCTCAACCTTTTGCGCCTCGTGGTTTACGCTAATTTCAGAGGTCGCTACCTCAAGGTTTGTTGGTGGAGTGACCACCTCATTCTCTCTATTCTTGCAGCCGACGGACAAAACAAGCAATACCGTCGCAATATATAGCATCCTTCTCATAGCCTAAAGTCCTTTAAGTGTGAACATTATACTCTTCTGCTCCACATCCTTGCGATCGAGAAGGATTGTGTAGGTAGCACCGCGCATCAGCTGGTTGGTATCCAAGACCATGCGACCCTTTGTGATAGACACGCCCGTCTCGACATATTCGCCCAAGAGGTAGAGTGCCGACTTAACATCGTCCTCATACTTAACAACAAGGAGTCCCGTCTCCTTATCAAACGACATAGAGGTCATATCTCCGATGGGGGCATACTTCATCACGACCTCCGCACACGCATTATCCACATGGGGCTGCATCTTGAACCACTTGTCGCTGCCATTGCTACGATAGAAGGCACAAAGGCGGTCACCCTCGACAATATCATCATTAACAACAGCGCTCATGCCGTCACAGCTAGTAGCATAGAACGAGGGTAGGTCGAACTTCTGCGCATCCGTAGCCCACGACTTAAGCTCGCCATCGGCACCGCACACGCCAACACGCACCTCACCCTTAAAGTCGAGCTGTGCGTAGTTGCCCATGGGTATAGGTTCGACGCTGAATTGCTTACCACGCTCAAACTCCTTGGTCGAGACGCACAAACCCTTGTTCGTTAGCGACAACCAGTTGTCTATCTCGCCATTACGCAATGGATTCATGCCAAAGACCGCCCAATGCTGCGTGTCGAAGAGATACTCCTCGCCAAGTGTGAGGCTATCAATCATAAAGAAGCCGTCGTAGACACCACCCCAGCCCCAGTTGACATGGAAGTAGTCGTTGGCATCGATGCCATCAAGTACAAAGGCGTGACCTGCCCACTCCTGTGTATATCCCGCATAGAATACGGGGCGACCAGCCTCAATATCGCGACGCAGTTTGCTTAACCAGCTGTCTGTATTGAAGTTATTGCGCACAACGATAGTCGAAGCGGGACTATAGTCAAAGTACTGGTAGAGCGCCATCATATCGGGCATAGCAGCCGTATCCATTGCCATGTACTCTGCCTTGAAGGCGTGACCGAGGTCTGCCATAAGCACCGCAACAGCCTCAGCCTGAGTATCGTTATACTCTCCCTCTACGTACGTCTCAATCATCGATTCCCAATCGTAGGCATGGTTAAGGTCGCGCGCTGCGACATCGAGACCATACTTCGTTGTGTACGCCTCGGTAGTGCCCTTAGCACGCTCTGGCCAGCGGTTGTGATACATGATAATCGCCATAGCCGTCTGCGTACATCCCGTAAGACTATGCGCATCACCATCTATGGGGCACTCGTTATTGTAGGGCGCAACCTGACTCCAGCGCGCCGTGTTTAGCATAGTGGCAGCAACAGGCTTATACCCCTCGCTCCACTTCTGAATTGTTGTTGCACTCGCCTCGATATCGTGCTCACGAGCATAGCGCACAGCAGAGTCGACATAGCGCAACCAACTCTCGAAGTTGGGAGGCAACATCTCAGTCGTGGGTGCTGCATACTGCGTAGAGTATGCCAGGATAGGGGCGATGGCGTCATCACCCGCAACAATAACAAAGCCACTACCCGACTGCGCCGTAACGACATAGAACGTAGGAGCATCCGCCGCACCGCGTGTAGTGCCAAGCACCGAGCTATCCCACGCCACAGCGACATCGCCACTACGCGTAGCACCAAGCACCTCGCGCGCAATGTTCATTGCCACGTTGGGCGACACCTCCTTAGCTACAACCACAGAGATTGAGACAAAGACAAGTGTCAAAAGAGTAAGAAATCGTTTCATCTATATTCTAAAAATATGAGGGGTAACTCCTTCAAAGAAGAATTACCCCACAAATTAAATATTTCGCACAAGGCACTCCACTACAAGAAGGGAACAACCTCCAACGAACGAGTCGCAGTAGCCTCCGCCTTAATCTCCTCGGGGATAGTGCACTTCTCGTAAACGCTGGTTACAGACTGATCCTCCTGGCTGTACATGATGAGCTGGCCATTAACCACGCTTACGCGGTAGCCACATGCCCATGCTGTGCCATTAGAGTAGAGACCTGTGAGAACATCACCTGTCAAGTTATACTGACCATCGAAGTACTCATAGTCGAAAGACCATACCTGCTGGTACATCTCGAAAGTCTTGTCTCCATAGAACTCAATGTATACGTTGAACTCGGGTGCTGCATTGTTCCACTCAACGAGCTTCCACTCACCAACGATAGACTTGCCACCTTTGTTATCCTTAGGCTCGCAACCTACCAACGCAAGCAACATCACCACTGCCAACGACAATATCTTCAAGCTTTTCATATCTAAAAATCAATAGTTTAAGCGTTAGACAATATATTACAACCAGCCACCGGGATTGATAGGCTCCAAAGTACCCTCATCGTATGCTACACCATAGCGCGCTACGAATGCGAACTCCTGCTCTGCCTGCATACCACCTGTAATCTGACCGCCACCCTTAGTGTTACCACCAGCGATGTACTTCAATGTCACGATGCCGCTGCCAGGCTTAGTACAAGTGAGCATGAGCTTGCCACCCATCCACTTGATGTTCTCGATGCCGAGTGCGTCGATAACCTCCTGAGGGATCTCGCTCTCAACCATCTTGATCTTATCGTTGGTGCCATCACCAATGTAAGAAGAGATATTGATGATTACCTCCTCGCCTACGGGCAATGGAATACACTTTGTACCACGCACAGCCATCAACACCTTGTAAGCATCGATAAGACCTGTACCCATCTTGTTGTTGTATGAAGAGAGGTTGAGTGTACCGCCAGTATCTACCTTAGTTTTGAAACCTGTGAGGTAGGGGTTGATGTTATTAACCGAGCTTACGATGATATCCTTCAACTCGGGCAATGTGAGCACGATGTTGTTGTCCATAGCGTAAGAGAGGGCCAATGCTGCGATACCAGATACGTGAGGACACGCCATAGATGTACCCTGCATGTATGCGTAGCCGCTCTTGGCAATGTTTGTAGGAACTGTAGACAATACGCAACTCTGCTCAGCCCATGTGATAGGAGCATACTCACCACCTGTAGCTGCTACGTTGCAACCACGGTCGTAGTTAGTGTAGTATGTAGGAAGACCATCAGGGCCGATAGCTGTTACAGCGATAATCTCGTTGTAAGCACCAGGATAGCCCGCTACAGCCTTACCGTCGTTACCCGCAGCGAAGATGACAATACCACCCTCGAGGTTGGGGTTATTCTTAGTAGCCATAAAGTAGTGGAATGCATCGAGCTCCACGCTTGTTGAGCCATTTGCGAATGCTGAGTCGTTAGCAAGCTGACCAGCACCGAAGCCCCATGAGTTCTGCAAGATACATGCACCCATGTCGGCAGCATACTCAATAGCCTTTGCTGTACCACCAGAGCCTGCATCCTTCTCACCTGAGAGAATCTGGCAAGACATGATGCGCACGCCGTCGCCATTGCCAGAGCCACCTGCAACACCCGATACGCCAATGCCGTTGTTGTTTACCGCAGCAACAGTACCTGCAACGTGTGTGCCGTGACCAGAGTCCTTAGAACGAGTCCAGCTTACGCGGCCGTTGTGAGCAAAGTTGTAGCCGTGAACATCATCAACATAACCGTTGTTGTCATCATCTACACCCTCAACGCCGTTTGCCTCAGACTCGTTAACCCACATATTGTCAACGAGATCCTCATGCTCGTAGCATACACCCTCATCAACAACTGCAACGATGATATCGTTACGACCCTTTGTGATCTCCCATGCGGGGAATACGTTTACGTCAGCACCAGCCTTTGCCTGGGGATGGATCTCCTGGAGGCCAAGGTTGCGGTAGTGCCACTGCTTGTAGAGCATAGGGTCGTCGAAAGGCATCTCATCAGAGCGTGTCTGAGCACACTGTGAAGGATCAGCCTCTACTGCTGTAGCCTCGGGGCGTACAATAGCTGTTGCGAACTGAATGCGTGATACCTCCTTAACTGCTGCGAGGCGCTCTGCTGCTGCCTCCAAAGCTACAGTCTCGGGGAATGTCACTGTAAACCAGCGGTGCATGCCGCGAGCACGCTTAACATCGCCGTTTACATTGAGGTTAAATACGGGCTTGATGCTTGTAGCGCCAATCTCAGCTACTACAGCGTCGATGGGTGAACCAGAGCGTGTTGCGCACTCAGCACCTGTGAGCATCTCTGCGACAGTCTCATCAACATAGATGATCAACTCACCCTCGTTAGCCTCGTTAGAGGTGTTTACAAACTTCTTTGCTGTCATGGCATTAGCATCCACAACTGCAGTCTCATCAACGGGGTTTGTTGCGCACGATACTGCGAACAAGCCAGCCAATGCAAGAAGGAAAAGTTTAGTTTTATTCATATTTGAAATTAGTTAAATGTTTCCTCGTTTTGTAATGTTTGGACAAACGCAAACTTCCAAGATGCAAATTTATAAAAATAAAGTCAATGTACAACGAGTTATTGTGATTTTTTTCACACAAAGGGTGTCATATTGTGTTAATTAGGCTTCGTATAGGAGAGCGAGGACAAGTAACTGAAATGGGGGCAAAAGGGGGCAAAAGGGGGCAAAGGAGTCTCAAGGGGTAAGATTTAGAGTCCTCTATAGAACCCTTCAAACCATTCAAAGACTCTGTTTCTTTAATTTTTTGTCAAGTGGTGCAGATACAACTCTCGGCAAAAATGCCGTCAGTGGGTAGTACTTAGCGTACGTCCCATT
>JAFZGE010000052.1 GCA_017555545.1 Alistipes sp. | reverse complement strand
GCCATCATAGTAGCGCACCGTAGATGCTCCCGTGATGAGCTTCATATTGTCATTCTCCTGGCCATGCAACATCTGGAACATAGGGGCGTAGAGGCGTGTCTCCGACTCATCGACACTACGAACCTGGGGCAGGTATGCAAGCGCCGACTCGGGCAGAAGCACAAACTTAGACTCCGCAGGCACCTCGCCAATAAGCTCTATGAGTGTTGGCGTGGGGTTCTCCATGTTTGCTGCTGCACGCTCATCATCGTAGCATGGCACATTGGGCTGCACGACAGAGATTGTCACACTACGCTCAGATGCTTCGTAGCCCTTATAGAGTGATAGTGAGAATATTATAGGTACTACGATGATTACCACTGCAAGGAGCACTCGCTTAATATGTCGTGTGCGCAACACCTCGAATATCGCAATGTTTGAACATAGCACCCATAGCGAGCCTCCAAAGATGCCTGTATACTCATACCACTGCACAACCATCACATCCGACGAAAAGCCATGACCAAGTAGCAACCATGGGAAGGTCATCACCTCAGCAGAGTTGTACGCCCACTCCGTAGCGAGCCATATAGAGACAAGGAGTGTGTAGGCCAAGGCGCGAGGTGCACGCTTTGAGGTGTAGTGGTAGGCCATCACGCCACATAGGTTGTAGAACGAGCCCACGATGCTTGCCGTAAAGACACCTATAGGCGCAGCGTTCCACACCCACCATATAGTGGCGAAGTTCCACAGCAGGAAGGTCAAGGCCGCCCAGCCACACATACGCCACCAGTCGCCACGCGAGTCGCTATACCCCTCGCTAAGCACAAGCAGCGGCACAAGAGCACCGAGCATAAAACCACCACTAACACCCAACCAACCGAGACTCAAGAGCACGGCAGAGAGTAGCACCATCAACAATGGGCGCATACCACGCCACATATTTATAGACTTCATAAACTATATTTCGTTATTACGAGGCAATCCACTTACCCCCCATTATAGAGTACAAATTTAGCAAACATTCATTAATTATCAACCTTTGGCACGCGAGTTTCTCATAAAAAAAGAAATTTCATATATTTGCACTATAAATTTTATACGATGCGACCAAAACGACATATTCTGAACAGCCAGTCGAGCCTTGTGCTTGAAGGTGGTGGCATGCGTGGGGTCTTCACTTGTGGCGTCTTGGACAACCTGATGGATCGAGGCATACGCTTCCCCTACACCATAGGTGTAAGTGCTGGCGCGTGCAACGGTCTGTCATATATGTCACATCAGCGTGGCAGAGGTAAATTTAGCAACATCGACCTCCTGGAGAAGTACCACTATATCGGCTTTAAGCACCTGCTTACAAAGGGTAATATCATGGACTTCAAACTGCTGTTTCACACCTTCCCCGAGGAGATTATACCCTACGACTATGCCACATTTGCGGCATCGAAGGAGCGCTTCGAGATGGTGACAACCAACATTGTAACAGGAGAGGCGGAGTATTTCGAAGAGTATAAAGATCCCGAGCGCATAATCGATATTGTTAAGGCATCGAGCTCACTACCCTACGTCTGCCCCATCGCCGAAGTGGATGGTCGCAAAATGCTCGACGGCGGCATCAGCGACTCTATTCCCATCGAACGCGCTAGGACCCAAGGCTTTCCCAATAGCGTCGTGGTGCTTACACGCAACGAGGGCTATCGCAAGGAGGGTAACTCACACTCGCCCCGCATACTATACCGCAAATACCCCGAGCTACGCAAGGCTCTCGCCATGCGCAACACGATATATAACCAGCAGATTGCAGAGGTCGAAGCCCGCGAGGCACGAGGCGAGATAGTAGTAATACACCCTGAGCACCCCATAGAAGTAGGGCGTATGGAGCGCGACACCCGCAAGCTCTTAGCACTATACGAAGAGGGCTACGCATGTGCCGCAAAGGTTGAGTTTACAATAGCAGAATAAAATTTGGCAAAACCACATTTTTATACTATATTTGTAGATAATTCATCCGGCTCAGTAATAACGATAAAACGATGAGTACAAACTCAAATAATAACGATAAATTGCGTTGGCATCAGCGCGTAATACTCGAAGTGCTATGGGCGACCTGCTGCACCATCGGATTTATGCCACGATGGTTTCGCTACGGCATCTTCAAGCCCTTTGTATACGCCGTTGTTCGCCTCCTGCGCTACCGCCGCAAGATTGTCTACCGAAACATCCGTCTCTCATTCCCCGAGAAGAGCGAGAAGGAGATTAAGCATATCGTAAACGGTTCATACTCAACACTCGCCGAGGTTATTGTAGACACCATATGCCTTGCAGGAGCAAAGCGTCGTGGCGACCTCAACCATGTTACATGGATCAACCGCGATGAGCACATGGCACGCACCGCGTGTCGCGACTGGATTGCTATGGCTTCGCACTACGGCTGCTGGGAGTACTTCCCCTTGTGGAGCCTCGAGGACCACGAGACACACTTTATTGGCGTATATCACAAACTCAAGAGCAACATCTTTGAGCACTTCTACCGCCGCGTGCGCGACTATGCCCCCAACTACCACCAGGTTACAATGCAAGAGACCATACGTCACTACGTTAAGAATCGCAGCGAGTCTCATAGCACGGTGCTCGGACTCATCTCTGACCAGGCACCCATTCTTCGCGCCGACACCGAGTGGTTCGACTTTCTTAACCGCAAGACCACGTTTATCGACGGCAGCGAGAAGATTGCCATGCGCTTCAAGATTCCCATCTACTTCGTGCACATCGAGCGCGTAAGAGCGGGACATATGGCGATACGCTTCGATGAGATCTTCGACGGCGTGGAGGAGGTTGAGCCAATGGAGATTACACGTCGCTACGCCCACGCTCTGGAGAGCATGATCAAGGAGCATCCCGAGTTGTGGTTGTGGTCACACAATCGCTGGAAGCATAGCCCCGAGACACAGGTGCGCCGCTTCGGAAAGATGACAGATAGCGGGGCAAAATAAGCCACATTTAATACCAAGCAGAGCAATGAGGTTGTCCTACAATAAGTTGGGCGACCTCTTTTTGTTGATATTTTGAATAAAATACCCTCCTTCGCCCCGCAAATTGTTGGGCAATATATGCCAATCATTATGATTTTTTACTATCTTTGCAACTATATATAACATAGGTATGCAGCGAGTTGCAATATTCCCAGGATCGTTCGATCCCTTTACTAAAGGTCACGAAGCGGTTGTCGAGGAGGCATTAAAGCTCTTCGACAAGGTAGTCGTAGCCATTGGTCACAACATCCAAAAGCGTGGTTTTCTCACCATCGAGGCACGCAAGGCACTCATCGAGAAGGTCTACGCCAACAACCCACGCGTGGAGGTAACGACATATACCACACTCACGGGTGATGAGGCACGACGCGTGGGTGCTACAGCGATTGTGCGCAGCGTGCGTAACATGACCGACTTCGACTATGAGCGCACAATAGCCAACGCCAACAGATTCGTCTATGAGGACCTGTCAACAGTAATCGTACTCGTGCCCGTCGAGGTTGAACACATCAGCTCATCACTCGTACGCGAGTTGCACACTTTTGGTCGCGATGTCGATAGCCTACTCCCCGAGGGCATAACACTCACTGAGTATCTTGACTACGGTAATAACTAAAATTTGAGAAAATATCATGCAGTTTACAGCAGAGATGATTGCCGCGTTACTCAACGGCACAGTCGTTGGCGACAAGAACGCCACAGTTTCAACAGTTTCATCTATCGATGGCGGTAAGGCTGGATCATTGGCCTACCTCACAAACCCCAAATATGAGCAGTATGTCTACACCACAGAGGCTTCGATTGTTCTCGTAGATAACACCTTCGAGCCCAAGGAGGAGGTTAAGACAACGCTTATCAAGGTGGAGAACGTGGGCGCATGCGTGCTCAACCTCCTTGAGATGTACAACGCTACACGTCCCCGCAAAACAGGCATCTCTAAACTCGCCTCAATCCACGAAGGTGCAGAGGTTGGCGAGGGTTGCTTCATTGGCGACTTCACAGTCGTAGAGGGCACAGCAAAGATTGGCGCTAACGTACAAATCTACCCCCAGTGCTATATTGGCGACAACGTAACCATCGGCGAGGGCACAAAGCTCTACCCTGGCGTTAAGATTTATGAGGGTTGCGTCGTAGGCAAGAACTGCATCATCCACGCGGGCGCTGTTATCGGCGCTGACGGCTTCGGCTTCGCACCAAAGGAGGATGGCACATTCGCAAAGATTCCTCAGTTGGGCAACGTCATCATCGAGGATAACGTAGAGCTCGGTGCAAACACTTGCGTTGACCGCGCTAAGACCGACTCTACAATCATCCGTTCGGGCGTTAAGCTCGACAACCTCATCCAGGTTGGCCACAACGTGCAGATTGGTTCTAACACCGTTATGTCGGCACAGGTGGGTATCGCAGGTACTACAAAGATTGGTTCAAACTGCTTCGTAGGCGGCCAGGTGGGCTTCGCAGACCACATCACCGTGGGCGACCGCGTTCAGGTGGGTTCAAAGTCTGGCATCGACAAGAATGTTCCCGATGGCGAGATTCGCTTCGGCTTCCCCGCATTGCCAGGCATCCAGTACCACCGATCGTTCGCCGTATTCCGCACCTTGCCCGAGATGGCGCATAAGATGCGTGAGTTAGAGAAGCGCTTGGTAAAGGTGGAGGAGAAGTAGCGTGGAGACTCCATTGCGCATAATGGGTATCGACCCAGGTACCAACTACATGGGTTATGGCGTCATCGAGATTCGAGGAGGCAAGCCCCAGGCGTTGGTCATGGGCGAGATAGATATGCACAAGATTAAGGATGCCCACAAGAAGCTCGCCTATATCTTCGAGCGTGTGCGCAACCTTACGGAGACCTATAGCCCCGCAGAGGTAGCCTTCGAGTCGCCATTTTTTGGCGAGAATGTGCAGTCTATGCTCAAGCTCGGCCGCGCACAAGGTGTCGCAATCGCCGCGGTGTTGAGCGTCTCGCACGACATCGCCATTGAGGAGTACGCGCCAATGCGCATAAAGCAGGCTATAACGGGACGTGGCTCGGCATCGAAGCAGCAGGTAGCAACAATCATCAACAGCATCCTGCAGACCGACTACCAACCCCGCAGACTCGACGCTACGGATGGCATGGCGGTGGCATTATGCCACTGGTTTACCACATCGAATGTGCTTACGCGAGCTACAGCGGGCGAGAAGCGCAAGGGCTTGGGTGGCGACACTAAATCGCGTAAAGGAAGTACATCGTGGGAGGCTTTCATAAAGTCGAACCCCGACAGAATAAAGAGATAGAGCATAAAACCTAAAAACAAATTATAACAATGAAGAAGATTTTTACAATCCTTGCAATGGCTGCAATGGTAGCTTGTGGTGGCGCAGTGCAGAATGATGAGAAGGGTATTACCGTTAGCGTAGACCTCAATGGTTTGGAGGGTGTAGAGCCTGGTGCAAAGGTAGAGATTATCGTATTGGGCGAGGAGACTCCCGCAGTTGAGACAACACTCAGCGAGGAGCTCACTTGTACTCTCGAGACAGAGATTAAGGGCATCGAGATCGCATCGTTGCTCGTAGATGGCAAGCCTGTAACCGGCATCTATGCTGATGGCAACGACCTCACCGTTACTTACAACGAGGAGGAGAACAGCATCGACTGCGAGGGCTCAAAGTTTAAGGAGGAGTTGGCAGCAGCTATGGAGCAGTTCATGGCTCTCTACGAGGCTCCCGACTCAACAGAGGAGACTTTGCTCACATTTATCGACGAGTACGTTGTTGCAAACCATAGCAACCCCGTATCTATCTACCTCTTGCAGTACTACGCAATGTTCGGCGGCGATGATGCTCGCTACGCAGAGCTTGTAGAGATGCTCGATGGCAACTTCAAGAACCTCAAGCTCTACAAGGATGCCGTTAAGCACATCGAGAACGCAGCAAACACTGCTATCGGCGCTGATCTTAAGGATATCCAGCTTCCCGACGCAGAGGGTAACATCATCAGCGTTGCTGAGTTGTGCAAGAGCGGTAAGTGGGTACTTGTTGACTTCTGGGCTACATGGTGCGGTCCTTGCCGTGGCGAGATTCCTCACCTCGTTGCTGCATACGAGAAGTTCGCTCCTAAGGGTCTTGAGATCTATGGTGTATCTTTCGATAACAAGGGCACTGAGCAGCGTTGGCAGGAGTTCATCCAGCAGAACAACATGCGTTGGGTTAATGTTTGGGGTATCGATGAGAACGGCAAGTGGAGCGTAGCAGAGCACCTCAACGTGAACGCTATCCCCGCAAATTTCCTCTATTCTCCCGAGGGCAAGCTTGTAGCAAAGAATTTGCGCGGTGAGAACATCGAAAAAGTGCTTGCTGAGCATATCAAGTAAATCACTGATTTACAACAACTAAAGAGTGCGGCGAGAAAATCGCCGCATTTTTTTTGAAAAAAAGTTACAAAAATATTTGGTGGTTCGAAAAATATGCTCTATATTTGCACTCGCAAAAGCAAAGGAATGGCTCCGTAGCTCAACTGAATAGAGTACTTGACTACGGATCAAGCGGTTCCAGGTTTGAATCCTGGCGGAGTCACAAAGCGGTAATCGAAAGGTTACCGCTGCTTTTTTTATATATCTTTCCGTACCTCCCACGAACATATATAACATAACAGTTGGCACTCAGTATAGGCGGAGTGTGGAATGTTGTATATTGGACTGGAAGAGTTGAAGTGGGTGGGGAGTTTAGAGAACTTAGGGAGTTTAAGGCGTAGGGTAATCTCAATGGATTACGTTCTCCTTAAGCTCCCTAAACTCCTTAAACTCCCTAATGCTTATCTACTCCGTTGCCTTTAAGGCTTTCGCACAAGAGACTGGGGTATAAAACAAAAAAAACGGAAGGATAACCTTCCGTTTTGGTGCCCAGGACGAGACTCGAACTCACACGGGCTTGCGCCCACCACCCCCTCAAAGTGGCGTGTCTACCAATTTCACCACCTGGGCAATTCCTTGATTGCGAGTGCAAAGGTAGTAACAATTTTTTATTCTGCAAATTTTCTCGCAACTTTTTTTAATAAATTTTAAGGCTCGATAACTAAGTCACTGTTACCGAGCCTTTTACATATCAAAGAAATTTCACCTCCTAGAGGCCGAATTCCTGCTTGATGTTGTCCACCTCATCGAGCTTCTCCCATGAGAAGAACTCAACCTCCTTAGCGAACTCCTTGCCATCGCCTACGAAACGCACCAACTCGGTGTAGGGACGACGACCAAAGTGGCCATATGACGCTGTAGCCTCGAAGATAGGATACTTCAAACCGAAGCGCTCAACGATAGATGCGGGGCGAAGGTCAAACATTGCGCTGATCTTCTCTGCTATCTCGCCATCTGTGAGGTTTACGTTAGATGTGCCGTATGTATCAACATAGATTGAGAGGGGCTGTGCAATACCGATTGCATAGCTTACCTGCACAAGCATCTCGCGTGCTACGCCCGCCGCAACCATGTTCTTTGCGATGTGGCGTGCTGCGTATGCTGCCGAGCGGTCAACCTTTGATGAGTCCTTACCAGAGAATGCACCACCACCGTGTGCACCACGACCACCGTATGTATCTACGATAATCTTACGACCTGTAAGACCTGTATCGCCGTGAGGACCACCAATCACGAACTTACCTGTGGGGTTAACGTGAAGGATGTAGTCATCGTTGATAAGCTCTGCGAGCTTATCGTTGGCGCGCTCGAGGCGTGCCTTTACGCGTGGGATAAGGATGTTGCGTACGTCATCAGCGATGATGCGCTGCATCTCACGCTCCGCCTCAGCCTCTGTACGAGTGTTTGTGGGGAGGATGAACTCATCGTGCTGTGTAGATACTACGATTGTGTGTACACGCTTTGGACGACGGTCATCGCCATACTCAATTGTCACCTGGCTCTTAGAGTCGGGACGCAAGTAGCGCATAACCTCACCCTCGCGACGGATTACTGCGAGCTCCTTGAGGATAACGTGTGAGAGGATGAGTGTCGCGGGCATAAACTCGCGAGTCTCCTCTACTGCGTAGCCGAACATGATACCCTGGTCGCCAGCACCCTGCTCCTCGCCATCCTTGCGGTCTACGCCCTGGTTGATGTCTGCAGACTGCTCGTGAATAGCCGAGAGAATACCGCATGACGCAGCGTCGAACTGATACTCGCTACGGTTGTAACCGATACGGTCGATAACGCGGCGTGCAACGCCCTGAATATCTACATAACCCTCTGAACGCACCTCACCTGATACTACTACGAGACCTGTAGTACAGAGTGTCTCGCACGCAACCTTCGAGTTGAGGTCGTGACGTAGGAACTCATCGAGAATAGCGTCTGAAATCTGATCGGCAACCTTATCGGGGTGACCCTCCGATACCGACTCTGAAGTAAACAAAAATGCCATAATTATACCTTGTTTTTAGTTATTAATAAACGTAAACTGCCAAGCCATCGTATGCAGATAGCCTAAAAACAAGCGTAAAAAGTGTTTGTGTGATTGCCGAAAAAAAGATACCAATATTGGCTTTTGAGAATACCGTTTTAGCACTTTTTTATTGTGGTTGCAATCAGTTCAAATCCTTCCACATCTGTTTTCGGGTGCAAAGGTAGCAAAAAATTGGAATATTCAACAATATGCCTACAAATTATTTTTTTATATAGGTATAGAGAAAAGCTATAGAGGTTGGGGAGATTGTGGTGTTTAAGGACATAGGAGACGTAAAAGACACAAGGGAGATAATGGATGGCTCGGACAACTATTGATAGCTACTTCACTTATGTCTCTTTTGTCTCTTAAGTCTTTTTCCCTGACGCAAAACCGCCATCAGCACCTAAACCTAATTTCTTGTCAGAAGGGTGCAGATGTGGTCTCGACATGAAAATATCCCGGATGGGTAGTACTTTGATGTACGTTCCATTCAGGGCTTTGATTGAAGCGACGCAGATGTACCACTATCACAAGAAATTTCTTATCAGAAGGGGTTAGATGTGGCCTCGACATGAAAATAGCCCGGATGGGACATACTTTTACGTATTTCCCATTCGGGCTATTAATTGAGAGGTCGCAGATGCGCCGCTATCACAAGAAACTCGATTTTCGTTTAGAAGGCTGCAGATACAACGCTCGGCAAAAATCCCGACGATGGGCTGTACTTAACGTACTGCTCATTGTCGGGACTTTTTGTTAGCGGCAGTAGATGTCTGCCTTATAATCGAAAATTAACGCTCGGGACGCATCACAACCAAAGTACGGTTACCATCCTCAAGCATCTTCTTTGCCATTGCCTGAACATCCTCAAGTGTTACGCTCTCAAGGATACCGAGGTACTCCTCCTTGTAGTTGTAACCCTCCTCGTACCAACGATCGATTGCTGACATCCAGCCGCTGTTGTTCTCGAGAACGTTAGCATAGTTCTTCTGGAGGAACTCCTTAGACTTTGCGATGTCATCAGCAAGAGGACCCTCTGCAGCAATCTTAGCGATCTCAGCGTCGCAGATGTCGATAAGCTCATCAGCAAGCTGCTCGTTAGTATCGAATACGATTACTGCCATGTACTGCTCAACGGGATACTCGTTGATGCCACCCTGAACGTGAACACCGTATGTACCACCCTTCTCCTCACGGATTGATACCATGTAGCGTGAGTCGAGAGCACGTGTGAGAAGGTCGAGAACGAGGCGGTTCTTAGCGTTATCCTCGATAGCACCAGAGAATGTGAGGTATACAGATACCTTAGGCTGCTGCATAGATACGCGGAAGTCGTTAGTAACCTTACCAGTTGCAGTGCGTACGCCATCATCAACAACAGCATACTCTACCTTCTTAGAAGTAGGAAGCGAACCGATATACTTCTCAACGAGGGGCTTCAATCTG
>JAFZGE010000005.1 GCA_017555545.1 Alistipes sp. | reverse complement strand
TTGTTGAAGCCCCAAACAATTACGCGGTACTGAGAAAAGCCGTTAACAGTTGCACTTACATTTGAGTTTGTAAGTGACTGCTCGCCAGTGAAAGTACGTGTGCTGATCTGATAGTCACTAACGCTACCGAGAAGGTTGCGAAGAATCTCCTCTGATGTCTTTCCGTCTACCACGCTGCTCTTCTGCACTGTTACATAGTACTGTTCATCGGGGTTGGATGGTGTAATAGTGAAGTTTACTGACGACTTGGTCATAGCATCGATAGTGATCTCGAATGTGCAATCCGAAGCCTCGGGAGAGAGTGTTGAGAACTCTGCAACGGTTAAGGCAGTGTCGATGTCTCCCTCTGCTGTTACGCCCAAGCTGTAGAATACGTATGACTCGCCCCATGTGAGAGATGTGATCTCCTCTGAAGCATCGAAGTTCTGGTTGCCTGAAACAAGGTCGTATACCATCATCTCCTGCCATGTAGTATCCTCGTAGTAGCTTGCCGTGTTCTCCCAGCCAGCCTTGCGAGCCTCGAAGAGTGCAGCGGCATCTGCGTACTCGGCGAACTTGGCTGCGGTAAGAATGCCATAGATATAGGTGCCTGTATACTCAGTAGCAACTGAGATTTGTGCGTTACGCCATTCGATGTCGTTTACTGCGACTGTGAACACCTCACCAAGTGTTGCAACGGGCATTGTGCGCTCGTTCTTGTATACGAGGTCGGTAGTAGCCTCACCAGTCTCTGCGTCGTAACCGAATGCGATTACGTAGTACTCAGTCTCGGGAGTACGACCCTCGAAAGTGAGTGTCTGTGTGCCGAAGTTGAGATCCTCCTCTGTGAGGTTGCCGTAGAGGTTGCTGATGTATGAGAGACCATAGTCAGCGCCGAACTGCTCAGCTGTGATGCAGCCCACGTAGTATGCAGCCTCATCTGTGCTTGCAGTAACAGTTGTTGTGAGAGTCTCAGATGTAGTCTCCTCGATATCTACGAAGAGTTTCAACTCCACGACCTCCTCGAAGGGCTGGAATACGTCAGAAACAAAGATTTCAGTTGTAGGACCCTCGTTGAAGCCCCAGATAACAACCTGGTACTCGTGTAAAGTGTCGACATTCTTGTTGATGTCTGCATTTGTGAGAGACTGTGAACCAGCGAAGATATAGTCCTGAATCTGCTCATCAGTCTTAACGAATGTGAGATCCCAAATCATATCCTCCCAAGTCTCGGTAGCGTTAGCGCCGAGGAAACGCTCTACGTAGCGCTTATCCTGGATTGTGAGGAAGTATGGATCGTTGTTAGCTGCTGTAACGTTGAATGCTACGGTTGATGCTGTGAGCTCACCAATCTCGATAGTGAATGTGTTGCTTGAAGGTGTAGGAGTTGCTGTTGTGAACTCTACGGTTGCAACCTTAGTTGTCTGGAAGCCTTCATCGTTCATGCCGAATGCGTACATCACGTAGTCTGTTGCCCAGTACATGTTGTAGTACTCGCTAGCGTTCACAGTCTGGTTGTAGCTGTGCTGGTAGATAGCCATGTACTTCTGCCATGTATCCATTGTGGGGTTGGCCTCAAGACCGTCATCTACATCCTTCTCCCAGCCAGCGATGCGTGCAGCAACGATAGACTCGGGGTTCTCAGCGTAGAGCTGCTCCCACTTAGACTTCTCCATGATGTCGAAGATATACTCAAGGTTCTCATCCGAGATCTGAACCTTTACGAAAGCATTACGCCATGTCTCGCTACCTGCAACGAGCTCGAGGGCGATAGTCTCGCTAATTTCGAAGTTGCCAGTCTTGATAACATCACTAACAATGTAGTCTGTAGTGTAGCGCTTCTCAGTAGCGTCATAGCCGAAGTAGAGCACCTTGTACTCGCTCTCTGCGGTGAGCTCCTCTGCAGTGATAGTCTGAGTGCCTGTGTATGCCTCCTCCATGGTCATGAGTGCTGCCTTCATTGCTATGTCACGCTCTGAAGTGAGCTCGCCTGCTGCGAAGAGCTCAGCGTAGTATGTAGCATCCTCGATGTTAGGAGTGATGGTGTAGGTAATAGTTGTAGATGTCACCTGACCAGTGCTGAATGCCAACTCGAGCTTCTGCTCTTGCTGTGGTGGAGGTGTTGGCTCGTTAGGCTCATTACATGCTGTTGTGAGCAACATAGCTGTCACGAACATCCATGAAAGTTTAAGAATCTTGTTCATAGTCTAGTTTGTCGTTTTAGGTTATTAGCTTGATTACTGTGGCATAGCGCCTGTCTTGAATGGGAATACGCTCAAACCTGTTGTTGCGCCATTCTCATCCAAACCGAATACGAATACTGCATACTCCTTGTCGGGGCGGAGCAAGATCTCTCGCTCAGAGAAGCAGTTGTACTTGAAATCACCCTCGTGGCACATTGTAGGAAGGTATGCTGATGGCATTGAGGCGTTGAGCAAGATCTGGTACATGATATACTTCTCATCGCTACGACCCTTGTTATTCTCCGATGCGTACCAGTCGTACCAATCCTTGTTAGTGATAGTAGCGAAGTAGCGCTCGTTCTTGTTTGAAGGTATGATGTCTGCCTCGGCCATGTAACCGCGGATAGTGCCCTCAGATGTTGTCTGCTCGTACCACTCAGCCTTGATGTTCTCAACCTCGAATGTCAAAGTTGATGTTGTGGGCGATGGAGTCTTGAATGTACGGCGTGTCATGGTTGTTGTTACCTCGCCATTTGCGTTGATGCCGTATGCCCATACGAGGTACTCAGTATCCCACTCTGTGAGGTACAAGAGTGCATCGGTGCTAACGCTCTGGTTGCCTGTAACGAGGTCGTTTGCGATAACCTCAGATACCTCTTCCTCAGAGATAGCTGCCATGTACTGCCAGAATGAGTAGTCGTACTGCATAAGCTCGTAGTCGCTACCGTTCTGGTGCTCCTCGTAGTCAGCAACGGGGTATGCATAGAAGTAGTATGTCGAAGTCTGGTCATCGGGAGTGATGTTGATTGTAGCCGAGAGGCCTGTGATGTCTGTAATCTGGATGTCGAATACCTCGGGAGCATCGGGAGTAGTGATGCGCTCAGAGAAGATTACATCGCCCACCTTTTTGTGTGCTGCGTCCACCTCGAAGTAGATAACCTTGTAGTGTGAATGACCGATAAGACCTGCGAAGGTGAGTGTCTGTGTGCCTGAAGTGATAAGATCCTCGTAGTAGTCGCTATAGAGAATGTCTACGTAGATCTCGACGTCCTGGCGACCCATAAACTCCTCGGTGTCGGGGTAGAGGAATGCGAAGTAGCTTGCCTCCTCCTTCTTGGGAGTGATTGTGACCTCTACAGAGTCGTAGTTGAGCTCTCCAATTGTGATTACGCTCTTCTCGTTTGGAGTAGGAGGAGTTGGAGTCTCATTCACGTCGTTGCAACCCACCAATACAACTGCTGCGAACATTGCACAAAGCGACAATACGCCCTTAAAAAACTTGTTCATTTCAATTAGTAGTTAGTAAAATTTTTAATAAGTTTAATTCTCATTTGGTCCAAACCTAGCGCAAATATATAACATAAATTTTATAATTTCATAATGTTTGGCAAAAAAATCATGTTGTATTGCAGATTTTCGCTAAAAAACTCTTGTTTTGAGTTTGGCTTTAGAAGCGTCGAAGAATCTAATTTTCGCGCGTATGTATATAATAAATAGGTCGATATTCGAGGCTGGCACACTTTTAGTCGCAATTATCGTTATAAAAATAACAATTAGTCGATTTATGCGATGAAATGTGCCGAACACTGTTGTGTATCTCGAAATAAATTCTTAACTTTGGATAGTATAATATTTCACCGACAAAACTCCCTGTACGATGATTGATGATAAGATTCGAGAGTATCTTCTATGTGAGCAATTCAATGCCGCCGTGCGCGCTGGAGCAGAGATAATGAAGATATACAAGAGTAGCGACTACGACATCGAACTCAAAAGTGATCATACACCCATCACCATTGCTGACCGCATGGCTCACAACTCTATTAAGGCGTCGTTGGGTGCTACGCGTATACCCATCCTCTCGGAGGAGGGACGCTCGATGCTCTATGAGGAGCGCTGCAACTGGGAACTTTTCTGGTTGGTCGACCCGCTTGATGGCACGGTAGAGTTTATTAAGGGAAATAACGAGTTTACTGTAAACATCGCACTTATGGAGAACAACCTCTGCGTGAGTGCTATTGTCTATGTGCCGTACCACCATAAGATGTATATTGCCGAGCGTGGTCATGGTGCTTGGGTCATGCGCGACGTAGTGCCAGATGTCGAAGCAGCATATAGCTACGATGATATCCACGCAAATATAGAGGCGTTGCCCCTTGCGAGTGCTACGCATGAGGTGTTCCGTGTGGCTGTGTCGCGCTCACATCAGACTCCCGAGACCCATGCCCACATCGAGACGCTACGTGTTGAACATCCCGAAATGGAGATTATCGAGCAGGGTAGCTCCTATAAGTTTTGCTTGCTTGCCGAGGGTAGTGTCGACTACTATGTGCGCACTACGACAACTTCGGAGTGGGATACTGCGGCTGGCGAGTTGATACTCTTCGAGGCGGGAGGCACAACGTATAACTACGACACGGGTACACCTTTATTATATAATAAGGAGGTCTTAGATAACCCATGGTTTATCGCCCGTCGATAAATTAATAATCCCGAATGAAAGCTCATTCGGGATTGTTGTTTATTTGAGGCAATATTACTTCAGTGCGTCGAGCTTCTCCTTGAGTTCACCCTTGCCCTTGCCGCCGAGTTCCACTACAGGGAGACCCTCTGTGGGGATATATACAAGCGTTGGGATTGAGCGTACCTTAAAGAGGCGTGCGAGCTCCTCCTCTGAGTCTACGTCAACCTTGTAGATGTCGATCTTGCCCTCATACTCTGCTGCGAGCTCATCAATGATTGGCGCGAGGCGCTGGCAGGGGCCACACCACGATGCGTAGAAGTCGATGAGTGCGGGGCGCTTGCCTAGGAAGTGCCATCCGTTTGCCATCTCATCAATTTTTGCTATGCGGTTCTCGAAACCACCCTTTGTCAAATGTATTGTTGCCATAGTTCTATTTACGTTTTAGTTGTTACGGTTATTTTGTCGGTGCAAAAATAGGGCAACAAAGTGAAAAAGTCAAATTGTTATTTTTTATACGCATATAGGTAAAACCGATAGCCTCTATCTGGTGGTAGTGTGGTTGTCATTTTTAATAAAATAAACCAGCGAATCGCCTCTATGAGTATCATAACTCAACTTCTTGTTAAGAATGACCTCTTATTACAATAAACTCGATTTTTCAGGAGAAGGTAGCGAAATACAACGCTCGGTAAAAATGCGAAGGGCAGTACGCTTGAGTACTGCCCTTCCGCATTTTTTTTTGTTATCGGCAGTAGATGTCTGCCTTATCGTGGAGAATTATAGAAGTTTCTTCTTCGAGGGAATAACCAAAAACTCCTTAAGATAAAATGGCTCGAAGTATGCCATGTCCTCAAACTTACCCATCTTGAATGCCTCCTCGGCAAGACCAACGATGCCGCGTGCCGAGGGCGCTACGTTGACAAGGAGAGCATCTGTGAGCGTCTCTGTGCACTTCGCAGCGCCATTGCCGAAGATTACAATCTTACCCTTCTCTCGCCATGATGCGAGGCTCTCGGGTGTTATCACCTCGGCTGTTACCTCCGAAAGCGCATTGCCTTCGGTGTTGAATACCTGTGTGTATACCTCCATGCGGCGTGCGTCAACCATGGGGCAGAGTACGGCATTTGCCCACTCAGACTCCTCGATGTCGAGGATGCCTGCGTCATAATCCTCGCGTGCCACCTCTGTGAGTGCGTCGAGCGAGCCTACGGCGATAAGGGGAATATTGAGTGCGTAGCACATGCCCTTTGCGAAGGATACGCCAATGCGGAGACCTGTGTACGAGCCAGGGCCCTTGCCCACAGCTATAGCATCAAGGTCGGAGGGCTGAACACCCGTCTCGCGGAGGAGCTCATCAACGAAGAGCGCCACCTTCTTGGCGTGGTCGCGACCCTCATCGCTCTCGCGGAGTGCCATGAGCTCGCCATCGTTAGCAAGAGCCACGGAGCATACATCAGTACCTGTCTCAATAGATAGTATAAGTGCCATATATCGTTTCGTTATTATCTGCGGTTAATCTTCATCGCCTTGTCCATCTCGCGCTTTGCGTCGTTCTCCTTGATGTACTCGCGCTTGTCGTACGCCTTGCGACCACGTGCAAGACCTATTGCAACCTTCGCCAGGCCTCGGTCGTTGAGGAAAAGGCGTAGACCCACAACTGTGAGGCCACGATCCTGGAGCGAGCGCTGCAACTTATTTAGTTCCTTGCGATTGAGCAAGAGCTTACGGTCGCGCTTGGGAACATGGTTGTTGCATGTGCCCCATGCGTACTCTGCGATGTTCACGTTGCGTATCCACAACTCGTTACGTTCGAAGTAG
>JAFZGE010000051.1 GCA_017555545.1 Alistipes sp. | reverse complement strand
TGTTGCCGCAAGCTCAAAGGCTATAGCATCCACCGTTGTGAGGTTTGCCACTCGACCACCATCGCCAAGGTCAAGATCGAAGCGCAGAACACTCACCTCGGGAGTAACGCCATCTGCCGAGCCCTTGATAATAGCACCATCCGCGATAGTGACCTGCACATCGGCATCGTTGCCATTAGCATCCTTGAATAGCACGTTTGCACCCAACTGCAAAGGTGTTGAGTTGGTCACAGTTGCGATTACTGCAACATCACCTACCTGAATATCGAACTCCGAGAGCTGCTCAAAGATAGAGTTAAGCTCGCCAATCTCATCGCTATAGCGCACATCGAGGCTATTGTCAACAGCAAATGGGAGATCCAATCTATAGCCATAAGAGATTGAGAAGTCATCAGCGATATAGAGCGTCTGTGTCTGCTCAGCGTCTACGCCAAGCGAGAGCTTGATGTTTACCGTGTCGGGCAACGAAGCACCGAGGAGCAACTTGGTTACGTCGCACGCAATAAATGTGTACTTCTCATCGATGTAGTTCGCGCGGAGGCTCTCGTCTGCAATAACGAGAGTAATATCAGCACTCTCAATCTTGCCATCAACATACTTGGCTGGTGCGAGTGCCACATCGCTAAACGACACGACGTTGTTCTGCATAACCTCGCCACCTACGCTAGGCTCCACAGTGCCAGATACCTTAGCCGACATGGTAAGAGGATGTGTGATATTCACCTCGATGATAGGCTTAAGACCGATGCCATTAATCTCAAGGTCGAGATCGAGCTCATCGAGACCAGACAACGCAAATGCCTGCTCCACCTCGTAGGTGTAGTCTACCTTACCGCTGAACGACTCTACATTTACAATAGTCTCCTCAACGCCCACCTCGAGATTAAGGTTACCATTGTGCAACAACGATGAGACATTGACGCGAGCATTATCCTTGAAGCGCACCGATACAGAGGGTGCGAATTCGAGTTCGATCACACCATCCTCGGGCACAAGACCATCAGCACCAAAGTCAAGAGCGGCAAGGCCTACGGCGACGCCCTTTGCCAACTCTGCAACTGTAGTCGTCACAGTTCCCTCAGAGGCATCGTAGGTGTAGTTCTGACCATTAATATAGTAGAGCTTAAGACACTCTGGGAGCAACGCCACGACCTCAACCTCCTCAGCATCAGCACCAAGCCACTCCATGCCACGAACATAGAGGTCGAGTACAGCGCCATTGTCCTGCTTCATGCCTACGCGGTTAACCATCTTGAGTTCCGCGGGGAGGTTAGCAATAGTGATAGGATTGCCACCACCTGCGCAGTCAGCGATGTTCACATCCGAGTTCATTGTTACCTCTGCATCGCCATATGCGAAATCACCATCGAAAGTGACCTTGGGAAGTGCGTTCATATTCACCGAGCCAGCCTTGGTTGTAAACTCAAAGGCCATATCGAAGGTGAGTTTCAATGGGATATCCAAATGGTGGTTGCTGTCGATGGCGACGTTGTTTGTGATGCTCTCCACATAGACCACAAACTCCACGTAGTCATCACCCGCAGCAAATGGGAGCTCATTGCCATATGATTTACCATCACACACAAGCTTGCCGTCAGCATCGAGAAGGCGGAACGAAGCGCCCTCGATAGAGAAGTTGTACGACAACTTACCGCCGCCGTTTACGGCTGACAGACCATTAAAATCTACACGCACACGCATGGGCGCACCATAGTCGCCACCATTGGGATCACTAAAGAGCACCTTGTTGACCGCCGCAATCTGCTCGGGCACATCAAACTCGACGTGATAGTCATCACCCTCGAAGACCTTACTATAGTCAGCACCTACGGTGACACCTCCAGGCACCGAGAAACTCATACCTGAGTATGCATCCAAGCCATAGACATTGATGTCATCAAAGGCATCTACCGAAATATCCGATACATTGACACTGAAGTCGGGATACTCGACAACGAATGGAGTGTTAATCTGAGGAATCTCAAACTCAGTGCTGATGCCCTCAATGTCGATAGTCTCGCTATCACCCACGTAGCTAAACGAGATGTCGCCATTGTCGGCGATGTGGAGACCCTCGATGTTCTGACCCTCGATAAGCTCACCAAGAGTCTTATCGTTGAGATATCCCAAAGGCAGAGTTGTTGTGCCACTGCCTACGGTCACCTCTGTTGAGATGTTGTCGAGACGGAACGAGTCGTCGACACACGCAATAGTTGCGAACGCGCATACCACAGCTAACAGGCGATATGCATAGTGTTTTACTCTCATATGATATTTGTGTTTATGTTTCGTCTGGGTTGAACAGATGATGTTAATGCAAATTTAATATAAATTTGGCAAAAGTGTTACTTTTCCGTCAGGTATTTTTCAGGTAAAATAGTGAAAAACACACTATCCTACGAATAAATTTATTGTCAGAGTGGTGCAGATGCAACGCTCGGCAAAAAAAAACGCGGATGGGCTGTACTAAACATACAGCCCATTCGCATTAATTTTTGTTAGCGGCAGCAACTGCTGCCTTATCGTGTGAAATTACTTTTCAAATTTTGCTTTTGCCTTCTCCAACTGACGCTTAATAATATCCATTGAATTATCTATCGCTTCCTCAAAGGTGAATGCTCGCTCCTCTACGCGGATGTCGCTGCCAGGAACATGGAGCGAAACTACTACTACTTTGTTGCCCTTTTCTGAGTCGGGATCGAGACGCAATACCACCTCTACATCACCAGCTCTCTCATCGACAAAGCGATCCAATCTATCCATCTTCTTCTGAATGAACTCAAGGAGCTGCTTGCTCGCATCGAATTTTACTGACTGAATCTGTACGTTCATAGGTCATAAAGTATTAAGTTTATATATAGTGTCGGATGCTCGCGTGGCACCCAACTGTCCGTCATGTCCTATAGTACCAAACACTGCGCCATTACTCTCGCTCGCGGGGGTGCGCCATGGCGTAGGTGTGCTTGAGACGCTCTATGTCGAGGTGGGTATAGACCTGTGTCGCCTTGAGGGAGCTATGTCCGAGGAGTTCCTGGATCTCGCGGAGGTCGCCACCCTCGTTTAATACCCTTGTGGCGAACGTATGTCGCAGTACGTGGGGCGATGTTTTGCCCTGAATACCAACACCCTTGAGCTTTCTGTCGACGATGCGCTCTACGGTGCGGCGGCTAATACGCTCTCCTTTCTTCGATAAAATTAAGGCTTTTTTTTGAGTCGTGCAAATATTTTGCAAAGAAATTTGAATAAAATACTTTTTGAGCACCTCGCCAAGGGAGCTGAGAAGGGGCTGTATGCGCACCTTGCGACCCTTACCCATAACACGTAAGGAGGTGTAGTCGGCCGCGATATCTGACGTGTTTGCTTCGACAAGTTCGGAGAGGCGGAGGCCTGCGGTGTAGATGAGAAGAATAATGAGGGCATCGCGCAGACGCTCAAAGTCATCCGAGGCGATATCCTCGCGTAATTCAGTAAGGAGATCCTCCATGCGGCTATCGGGCACGAAGGTGGGGAGGCGCTTGGGCGCTTTGTACTGATGAAGGGTCTTCATCAGATCTTTGTCTACATGGCCATGCGCGAGCATCCAGCGCCAGAAGGTGCGCAGCGAAGCCATGGTGCGGTTTACGCTCGTAACCTTGAGTTTGCGCTCCTCACCGAGGTATACCATCCACTCCTCTATATCCTCACGTTTGATGCTATTGGGGGCAAAGGTGTCGTGCGTAACGCCACAGAACGCAACGAAGTCGTCGACATCGCGACGGTAGTTACGCACCGTGAGTGGCGAGTAGCGACGCTCCGCTGTTAGCCACAGTATAAACTCATCGATAAGCATCTAACACACTACTTAAAGAATTTGTAGTGGAAGAGCAAGAGGTAGACAACAGCAATAGAGATATACGAATCGGCTACGTTGAACACCGCGCCAAAGAAGTAACCATCCTGACCCACCAAGAAGCTGAGGAACGATGGGCAGTTCTCCCACTTGAATAGGGGCAAGTGAATCATGTCGATGACATCACCCATGAGGAAGCCAGCATCCTGAGTATCAAGCATCCATCCGTAGAACATGCAGTCTACAACATTACCTATAGCGCCCGCCAAGATGAGCACAGCACCCGCAAAGATACCCGCAGGAACGCCCTCGCGCTTGAGCAGTTTGCATACACCGTAGATGATAGCGCCAATCATTGCAATGCGAAAGAGGCTCAACGCAATCTTACCCCACTCGCCACCGAGCTGCATGCCGTAGGCAAAACCGGGGTTCTCGACGTAGCAGAGGTTGAACCACGAAAATACGGGGATAGACTCTCCGACCTCCAAATTTGCGTGTACGAGCATCTTGACAACCTGGTCAAGAATTACGAGGATGATGGTCGCAAAAGCGATGATATATCCCTTATTTATCTTCTTCAAATTCATAATAATCAGTGTTATAGGTTTTTAGTTTGCGAGGTGAGTATACCAGCGCCCCCGCCGTTGCTAAATAAATTTCGCACAAATATACAAATTTTCAAAAAAATATGCTACTTTTGCGCTACGTTTCGTTGCCCAGGTGGCGAAATGGTAGACGCGCTCGTTTCAGGTGCGAGTGCTTAACGGCATGTAGGTTCGAGTCCTATCCTGGGCACAAAGGCTTTCTCTGCATAGGAGGAGGCCTTTTTTTTATTACATACGGATATGTCTGTAAACAGACTAATGTTGGTCGTTCGGTTTGCAATACCGAGTAAACTCTATTGCATACAGAACGACCAACACTTGCTTTGCAAGTTATCCGTATGTATTGTGTTGAAGGGATAGCGCTGCTCACGGAGTGTAGGTTGCGCGGATAAGATTATATTTATTGCTCGACCT
>JAFZGE010000004.1 GCA_017555545.1 Alistipes sp. | reverse complement strand
TGAACTTTTTTTGAAACTTTTTTTTCAAGAACCTTCGCAGCAACTCAAGTAACTGTTGTTTTCCTGATTGCGGGTGCAAAGATACCGCTTATTTCTTATTCTCCAAACTTTTTCAATACTTTTTTTTATCTTTTTTTACACCTAAAACACTATATACCCTATTCTCAGCAACTTACACCCAAAACTTTTTTAACACCATTTTCCCAGCCTTAAATATATATAAATATAGGTATAGAAAACTATATAATTATTATCGCTTAGAGAGGTCATAATTGAGAATATAGAGATGCAATGTTAAGATTTCGGGATTTTTATTTGCATTTATCGAAAATTGTCTATACCTTTGAATTAGTTTTACCCAACTGAAAGCCCCGAGAATTGATTATCACATACTAAATCGCAGTTATGAATAAGCTAAACAAACCAGCAATCTTGGTTGTTGACATGCTCAACGACTTTGTTTATGGAGCCTTGACCTGCGAACGCGGTAAGGCTATTGTGCCCGCAACAGCTCAACTACTCGATGCTGCACGCAAGGCGGGTGTTCCTGTAATCTTCTGCAACGATGCACATCGCAAGGGCATCGATCGTGAACTTATCATCTGGGGTGATCACGCCATTGCTGGCACACCAGGTGCTGAGGTAATTCCGGAGTTAAGTCTCTCGGAGAGCGACTATGTAGTACCTAAGCGTCGCTACAGCGGTTTCTTCCAGACCGACCTCGACATCCTACTCAAGGAGTTGGGAGTGCAGACAGTTGTGATGACTGGCCTGCATACGCACATGTGCGTGCGCCATACATCTGCCGATGCATACTGCCTCGGATATGATGTTGTGGTAGCAAAGGAGGCGACCGATTCGTTCACCGAGGAGGACTATACATCAGGATTGGCATATCTCAAGCTATGTTACGGTGCTGAGGCCTATTCAAACGATGAACTTATCGCAATGTTGTAAAACATTATATTTTAATAAATTAACCGAGGTGAGCGATCGCCTCGGTTTTATTATTTTGCACAAAAGTCAAAAAAAGTGCGAAAAATATTTGGTACGTTGAAATATTTAGCATATCTTTGCACGTCGAAAAAACACGGGATGTAGCGCAGTCCGGTTAGCGCACCTGCTTTGGGAGCAGGGGGTCCCAGGTTCGAATCCTGGTATCCCGACAAATTCGAAACAAAAAATGTCCTAACATCCGTTAGGACATTTTTCATTTTATACCATCCCCATAAGCCTGATATCGGCACAACGAACTACCAGGTCGTTCGAATCTCCTGGCACATATCAGTATACATTATCCTACTTCATTTCAGCAATCACAAATACTGGTGTAAAATTTCGGGAATTTAAGAAATCCAGGGATAATTACATTGTTAGGTTTTGTTCCGTTTTTGAAAATATGTTCATCTTTTTTACGAATTTAGTTTGTAAATTAATTTAATTTTACTAAATTTGTAATAACGAAAACCGAAAAAATATAAACAAAATACAATCTAAAAAAATCTAACATCATGAAAGTCAAAAACTTACTCTACATGCTTTTGGCGTTACCATTGGCATTTGTGGCTTGCGAAGAGCCTACTCCAAGTGTTGAAGAGCCTAAGGATGCTACAATCGAGGTAGTAGCAGGCGAGGCTACAGAGAACACTATCGCATTTACAGTAACTACAGAGAATGCTGAGAGCGCAGCATGGCTTGTTCTTGAGGCTGCTGAGGCTACTCCAACAGCATCTGAGGTATTGGCAAACGGCACATCAATCGAGGTAAACAAGGCTGTTGCATGCAAGGCTGAGGGTCTTGAGGCTGAGACCGAGTACAAGGTTGTTGCAGCGGTTAAGAACGCTAAGGGTGCAACTATTGCTGAGGCTACAGCCACAACTCTTAAGGCAGGCGAGGAGCCAGAACCTACTCCTGAGCCTGAACCTGAGCCAGAGCCAGAGCCAGAACCAGAGCCAACCCCTGGCGAGAACGTAAACTTCACTGCATCATGCTTCTACTATGAGTATTGGGGTACTGAGTACTCTTCAGCACACAACTACTATGTAGTACTCTCTGACGTGCCTATGAATGGTGGCACATTCTCTCAGAACAGTACAAACTACGTATTTGACCTCTACTCTAACACAGGTGCGACACAGGCTAAGGGTGTTATTCCCAACGGCACATACTCTTTGAGCAACACCTACGGTGCTGGCACATTCAGCCAGGACTACGGCTTCTTGGCACGCATCTACGATGAGGTTGAGTATGTACTCTACGTTGATGGCTTCGTAACCGTATCTGACGGCAAGATCGAGGCACAGCTCGAGATGGAGGATGGCTCTATCCACACTGTTGTCTACACTGGCGACCTCTCATGGGGTGGTAACGACACTCCACGCGAGTTCGAGGCTACACACACTGCAGACAAGTGGCTTTGGGGCGGTAACTCTAACTATGGCAACAAGTACTCTGTAGTGGGCGAGGGCTTCTCAGTAGACGTACACTTCCCCGCACAGTTTGCACAGCAGGAGGCTATCACTGAGGGCACTTACACATGGGTTACAACAACCATCTTCGGTTATGTAGACTTCGACAACTACTTCACAACACGTTCATTCACAGTTGATGGCGCAACAGAGCCCGTTGACGCTGGCGAGATTTACGTTACTTCTGAGGGTGATGAGTACCACATCGAGCTTACTCTCGAGGGTCGCTACGGCACTACTTATATGATCCAGTACGACGGCAAGTTAAACGACAATGGCTCATCAGACGTCAATGATGGTGAAATCGTACTTACATCTGCTGCATATAAAGAGTACAACGGTAGCTACGGTTTCTTCACATACACATTGACTGGTGAGGGCGTATCTATGGAGCTCCTCGTGAACGATACAAGCGCACAGCAGTATGACATCGCAACTGGCTCATACTCATACGCTCCTATGAAGAGCCTCGTGGGTAATCCTGGCTTCTTCTATGTAGATAAGTTCTACGTTAACGATGTAAAGGAGACTCCTCAGGTGAATGCTACATTGGAGGTTGTAAGCGACGGCACAACCGTAGAGTTCACAATGACACTTCCTTGCAGCAGTGGAGAGACATTCACTTGCAAGTTCAACGGTTCAATCCAGTAAATGCCCCCCAAACAACCACCTGCGCCCTACTATCATATAGCGCAGGTGGTTACATAAACACAACTAACCAAAATTACCCAAAAACATTATGAAAAAGTTTTTCATATTTGTTGCTACTGCTTTTGCATTCACAGCATGCGAAGGCCCCGAGCAGTCATCAACAAGTGACGCTGTAAGCGAGATTATCGTTACCCCATCAACATGTGAGGTACTCATCGGTGAGTCTATCGACCTCAGCGTAGAGGTTACCCCCGCAAAATATGCTTCAAACGTAGAGTGGATCTCTACAAACGCAGATATCGCAACTGTTAAGAATGGCACCGTTACAGGCGTAGCATCAGGTACTGCAATCATCATGGCTAAGGCTGGTGACAAGACTGACAGTTGTACTGTTAACGTTGTTGGCGTTCCTGTTGAGAGCATAACCATCGACCAGGTAGAGATCTACATGGAGGAGGGTGATGTTTACACATTGCGCGCAACAGTTCTTCCTGAGAATGCAGATAACAAGTCTGTAACATGGTCATCATCTAACGATAGCATCGCATCTGTTAATGGTAGCGGTACTGTCACTGCAAACAAGCCTGGTGACTGCGTAATCTACGCTAAGGCTGGTAATGTTGTTGCAGAGTGTACAGTATGTATTGACAAGCGTCCTTTGGCTATTGGTGACTACTACTATGCTGATGGCACATGGTCTTCACAGCTCGACGCAGGTCGCACTCCTATCGGCGTTATATTCTACGTAGGTGATATCACAGCTACCGACCCCGCGCTCAAGAACGAGCACCCCAACTGTACTCACGGTCTTGTTGTATCACTCAACGAGCATGAGGAGGGTACTGCATGGCAGCCAAACTACGAGAAGTATGCTTCAACAATCGGCATGTGGACTGACGCATATGCACCTCAGTACGAGCCTGTAACTTCTGGTTACGAGCTTGAGGATAACCTCAACCGTCCTATTGGCTACAACAACACTAAGGCTATGGAGCTCTTCAACGCTCATGAGGATAACGCTGAGTGGCAGATTGAGCCTATCAACTTCGTGATTGAGTACCGCGAGAAGGTGCCCGCACCCGAGGCATCAAGCGACTGGTACTTGCCTTCAGCAAAGGAGTTGTCACTCCTCATGACTGGCGAGTATGACAAGAACATCTGGGATATCCGCGATACTGGTGCACCTGTTGAGAACCTTAAGGAGGTGAACAAGAAGATTGAGAAGATCGAGAGCGCTATCGGCATTGGCAAGCGTCTTCCTGGCGTATTGTTCTTCTACTGGTCAAGCACAGAGGTAACATGGGAGTTTGCAATCACAGTTGTTAACTACAACGGTCAGACTCCTCAGGCTTACAAGAAGGAGACAGGCTTGAACTTCAACGTTCGTCCTATCCTTGCGTTCTAAGCGAGTAACCACTCAAAACAAAAACAGTCGGCTCTGATGAGTCGACTGTTTTTTATATGCTTATTACAAGTTGTTATGCTCGATCGTATGTGCGGAACTCGAAGGGGTGCTCATACTCCTCGCCGCGCTCGTGGCGTACTACGTCAACAAGCTTCCACTGCGAGTAGTCAACTTCAGGGAACGATGTATCGCCCTCATAGTCGCACTCTACGTGTGTGATATACATTCTATCTACTACCGATAACGCCTCGCGATAGATCTGAGCACCACCCATGATGAAGATCTCCTGATCCTCACCAGCCATGCGAATAGCCTCCTCAAGCGAGTGTGCCGTAAGTGCACCCTCGAACTCTCTGTCGGCGCGAGTGATAACAATGTTTGTGCGCTTGGGCAACGGCTTCGAGCCGAGCGACTCGAAGGTCTTGCGACCCATAATCACGGGGTGACCTGATGTTGTAGTACGGAAGAAGCGCATATCCTCCTTGATGTGCCACAAAAGGGCATTTTTATCTCCTATAGTGCCATTCTGCGCGATGGCAACGATGATGCTTACCATAATTCAATTGTATTAGAACGATAGAGGAGCCTTAATTGCTGGATGTGGGTCGTAGCCCTCAAGCGTAAAGTCCTCGTATGTATAGTCAAAGATTGAGTCGCGGTCTGCGAGAATCATGCGGGGAAGCGTGCGTGTTTCGCGCGATAGTTGCTCAGCCGCCTGATCGAGGTGGTTAAGGTAGAGGTGCGCATCGCCAAGCGTGTGGATGAACTCACCAGCCTCCAAGCCGCACTCCTTTGCAATCATCATGGTCATAAGTGCATACGACGCAATGTTAAAGGGCACGCCAAGGAATACATCGCCACTACGCTGATAGAGCTGACACGATAGCTTACCCTCAGCCACGAAGAACTGGAACATGGTGTGACATGGGGGCAATGCCATGCTACCCACATCTGCCACATTCCACGCCGAGACAATCATACGGCGCGATGATGGATTCTTCTTAATGGTCTCTATAACCTCCTTAATCTGGTCAATGCTCTCGCCATTCGCCTTAGGCCAGCTACGCCACTGGTAGCCGTAAACATGGTTCAAATCGCCGAACTTGTAGCCCTCGATGGGAGACTCAACACCCAAAGCACCGAGGAAGGTCTCCATGTCGACAGGCAAAACGCCATGCTTAACACATAGCTCATTGTAGTAGCGGAAGGCGTCGCTATCCCAGATATGCACACCATTATCGGCGAGATACTTGATGTTGGTGTCGCCCTTCAAGAACCACAACAACTCGTGGATAACACCCTTGAGGAATACGCGCTTCGTGGTGAGCAGAGGGAAACCCTCGCTTAGGTTGAAGCGCATCTGGTAGCCGAAGATACCCTTAGTGCCTGTGCCAGTGCGGTCGTCTCGCACTACGCCCTCACGGCAGATTTTATCGAGTAGGTCAAGATATTGTTTCATCGATTTTAAAGGTCTTAAGTTCTATACTATTGCTGTCCATTACAGCGTATGTAGCCTCCGCGCGCGACCAGTCGCTCAGGAAGAGTACATCGAAATCGGCAAGCTCTCTGCGGTGAGGAGTGTGCAGATGACCAAAAACATAGGTCTCTACATCGCTACTATCTACGTGGTGCTTCTCGGCATACTCCACCAAGAAGTCCAGAACGCTGATAGGCACTTCCTGATTGCCGTGCGACTTACGCGACTTACCGCTAAACATCTTACCCATATATGCCGCGATATCGGGGTGAATACACCAGCGGAACAACCAACGCGTAACCTTCGAACGGAAGAGTGCATTCATAACTTTAAGCATCGGCTCGCCCTTGATATTCAGGTTGTCACCATGGGCAAGGTGCATCTTGCGACCACACACCTCCTCGGTACGAGGTCTGTGCTCGATGCGAACACCACACTCACGCTCGAGGTAGTCGAGGCACCACATATCGTGGTTTCCGGGGTAGAAAACAATCTCCACCCCCCTATCCGAGAGTTCCGCCAAGCGTCCCAAGACCCTTACAAAACCCTTGGGAGCCACTTTGTGGTACTCGAACCAGAAGTCGAAGATATCACCCAAGAGGTAGATGCTCTGAGCATCCTCTGCAACCATATCGAGCCAGCGGCAGAAGGCACGCTCCGCACGCTTAGACTGCTCGGCATCGACGCATCCGAGGTGTATGTCCGATACAAAATAGATCATTTCAAGTTCTAGATGAGTCGCTTAACCTCGCGCTTGATGTCCGCAATATTCTCATTCACAGCCTTGATATCGCCCTTGCGGCTGATAATATAGGTTGTGGGAATCTGATTTACGTTGTAGAGGTCAACAACACGCGCATCACCCGCTGTGTAGAACGATGGCCATGGCATATTCTGCTGGCTGATAGCCGCAATCCAACTCTCCTTATCTGTATCTACCGACACCTGATAGATCTCAAAGCCCTTATCATGATACTCCTCGTATAGCGCCTTGAGATCGGCATTGAGGTTGTTGCTCATGGGGTTGAGTGCCGACCAGAAATAGAGCAACACAACCTTACCATCGTATGCTGAGAGAGTGTGCTTTTTACCATAGATATCGGTGAGTTCCAAGTCGGGATATGAGACCTCCTTAACATCGCTCAACACGCGAGCAAAGGCCTCGCTCTCAGCGATATTACGCTCCAAAACTGCGATATATGGCGATGTAGGATAGTTAGCCTTGATACCATCGAGCACCGAGCGATAGTGCACGATGCTGATGCCCTGACCGTCAAGCTGAGGGATATACTGCTCCGCAACACGGTGGCGAAGAGCATAGATTGCTGCGAGATTCTCCTGGTGAGACCCCACAAAGCGCATCTGCACAAGCATAGCCTCGCGTGCAAGGTCATAGGCACGACGCTCCAACTTGCGATTGCTGCCCGACTCCGCGAGCTGATTCTCGGCGATGTTTGCAAGCTCATCTGCTGCTGTGAAGTAGTCGTGTGAGAACTCTGCGATAAGTGCCGACTCCTCAGAACCCTCTACCACATAATTAAGGAAGACGTTACCTGCAGACTCAAGCTTAATCTGGTCGCCAGGTGCTACAACAAGTGTCACGGGGCGGCTACTCTCGGCAAACGTAAGGCGGTAGAAGCGTGGCGACTCCTCCTCTGCGATTGCGAGGTCGAAACCAAACGAACCATCCTCCTTAAGAGCCACAGCGCCCATAGGCTCTGCTGCATCGAACTTGTCAGAGATACGCTCAAGGAAGACTGAGTCGGCGCCGCTTGCTACGAAGCGACCTGAGATAGATGTGTTTGTTGCAGGCTCCTTGCTGCATGAACTTAGTATGATGGCCATCGTGGCGATGGCGTAAAACAATTTCTTCATTCTTTTTCTAATGGTGTGTTATTCAATTCCTTTGTTCGCCACCGCCCTACTTGTGCTGGTTGTGGCGCTGCTGTGGGCGGGCACTCTTAACCGTCTTACGTCCGTTGTGGTGCTTCTGCGCCTGTGTCTTATTGCGTCGCTGATTGCGCTGCTGACCGCTGGGGCGATACTCGCTGCGCATGTGCACGATTGCCGAGAGATCCATCTGTACATCCTCGCCCGCCATGGCGCGTATGTCACGAATAATCGCCTCGTTGTTGGGATGCTCGTTGTTGAACTCATAACCCTTAGTGCGCATATAACGCGCGATATTCACCATTTCGTATGTGGTGTGCGCGCCCTCGGCTTCGTGTGCCACCTTCTGCACAAACTGCTGGAGATACTTACCATAGTGCTTAAGTGCGATGCGAGTCTGTGGGTAACGCAACTTTTGGGGTGTGAGCGTGAGGTCTTGGCGTGAAGGTTGTGGGTATGGAGAATCGACATCCAACCTAAAATCAGACATTATGAATAGGTGGTCCCAGAGTTTATGTTTGAAATCCTCCGTATCGCGAAGCATGGGGTTGAGATTACCCATCACGGCAATCACAGCCTTAGCCTGGCGTGTGCGCTCGTGTCTATCCTCAATCTCGAGCAACGAGTCTACCATCTCATGGATATGGCGTCCATACTCTGGAAGGTAGAGCTTGCGTCGCGTGAAATTATAGTTTTTTCTCATTGCTATCGGTATTAAAACATGACTTTATGCTACCTGTAAATCGTAGATTTAGTTCGACTTTGCCATCTTTTCGGGTCATCTTCCGTGTGAGCACTTGCACAATAGGTCGAAAGGCAGCATCTTTAATCGCAATTTAATTCTACAAAGTAAATGCAAATTATTCATAAAAGCAAACTATGACAAAAATTTTACTCCTTTCTCACTCCAAAAGTATGCTCAATTCACTACGTGAGCGTCTCAACTTCGAGAACATCGCCACAACCGAGGCAGAGACCCTTCCCCGAGCAACCGAACTATGCAACACGGGGCACTTCGATGCCGCTATCGTCGACGGCGAATTCTCATCTGAGGAGATGGGTCTACCTACAATAGTCGTTACACGCACCCCCGATATCGACACAGCCATCGCAGCACTACGCCATGGCGCTATAGACTATCTCACGCCACCCTTCGACATGAATCGTCTGCTGGAGACTCTGCGTGGCATCACCGCAACCGAGGAGGAGGCAATCACCCTACCACAAAGACGAACATCGCGCATACAAACCAAAGGCACTAACTGTGCCACACAACCCATAATCGGAGAATCCGAGGCAATAGAGCATGTGCGCAACATGATACGACGCGTTGCACCCTCTGATGCAAGGGTCCTGGTACTCGGCGAGAATGGCACAGGCAAGGAGTTGGTAGCCCGATGGTTACACCTCAAGAGCAACCGTGCCGCAGCACCCTTTGTTGAGGTAAATTGCGCAGCGATACCTTCAGAACTCATTGAGAGCGAACTATTTGGTCACGAGAAGGGATCGTTCACCTCAGCCGTAAAACAGCGCAAGGGCAAGTTCGAATTGGCCGATGGCGGCACACTATTTATGGATGAGATTGGCGATATGTCGCTCTCGGCTCAAGCCAAGGTGCTGCGTGCACTTCAAGAGAATAAGATAACACGCGTGGGTGGAGACAGGGATATAGCCGTAGATGTGCGTGTTGTGGCGGCAACGAACAAGGATATACGCAATGAGATACGCCTAGGCAACTTTCGCGAAGACCTCTACCACCGCCTTAGCGTCATCGAGATTGACGTACCCCCATTGCGTGAACGAAGGGGCGATATAGGACTCCTTGTCGACCACTTTATCACCGAGATATGCACACGCCACGAGATTGCCGTAAAGTGCATAGACGGCGATGCTGTGGATATGCTCACAAAGTGCCTATGGTCGGGCAACATACGCGAGCTCCACAACGTCGTTGAGCGATTGATAATACTTAGTGATGAGCGCATTACGGCAGAGGCGGTGCGACGCTACTGCCATGCCTAAGGTCTGGCAAAGAGCTCTGCTTCGAGTTCTGCGACGGTGGTCACCACCCTCTCTGCACCCGCCTCGTAGAGCTCCTCAGCAAAGCGGAAACCCCACGCCACACCTATCGAGTCGATGCCCGCAGCCGAGGCCGTGCGAATATCGATACCCGAGTCACCAATCATAACGGCACGCGACTGCTCCACGCCCGACTTCTGAAGGATGTTATTTACAATCTGTGGGTCGGGCTTAAGTGGTGCACCCTCGCGATTGCCCTCGATGGCAACGAAATCGACGTCGCCAAAGAACTTGGCAACGAGGCGGTCTGTGCCGTGCTGGAATTTGTTGGATGCCACAGCGACCTTAACGCCCTCCTTGCGGAGGCGGTGCAACAGCTCACACATACCCTCATAGGGTACCGTGTGGCGGTCGATATTATCTACATAGTAGCGGCGGAACTGCGCAACACACTCCTCAACATAAGCCTCATTAGCAGCCAGTTCCGCAGGAAGCGCACGCTCCACAAGACGCTTGATGCCACCTCCCACCATCTGGCGATACTCCGCATCGGTGTGCTCGGGGAGGTTGCGCGAACGCATAACATAATCTACCGACGCTGCAAGGTCACCTATGGTGTTTAGCAGCGTGCCATCCAAGTCAAATATAACAATTTCGTATTTCATAGCCACAAAGATATGAAATTTCCATAAAATTAGTATCTTTGTAGTATGATTCGCTTGTCACTTGTCATAGCAACATATAATCGCGCCGAGCAACTTATGGTTACGCTGGGCTCTGTTGCTATGCAAAATGCCGAGGCTGAGAGTTGGGAGTGCATCGTTGTGGACAACAACTCTTCGGACAACACCCGCGAACGCGTCGAGGCGTTTAAGAGCGAACATAACTCATTGAATATCCGATATATATTCGAACAAAATCAGGGTCTATCTTATGCCCGAAATGCGGGCATCGTGGCGAGTCGCGGCGATATAGTCGCCTTTATCGATGATGATGAGCGCATTGTCTCAGATTTTGTCTCGGCATATATAGACCTCTTTGATCAGCACCCCGATGCTATGGCTGCGGGAGGTGAGATTATCGCCGAATACCCCACTGGTCGTCCACGCTGGATGTCGCGCTATACGGAGCGTCCAATTGCCAACCCAATGAGCTTCGGCGACAGAGTGAAACTCTTCCCCTCATGCCGCATTCCTGGAGGTGGAAATATGGCTATGCGCCGCAGAGTTTTCGACAGCATCGGCATGTTCAACACCTCGCTTGGCCGCACCGGAAAACGCCTGCTTGGAGGTGAGGAGAGCGACCTCTTTGAGCGCATCGTAAAGCACGAATACAGAGTATATTACGCACCTCGTGCCGTGATGTATCACATCATCCCCAAGGAGAAGCTTTCGCGCGACTATTTCGTGCGTCTGGCGACCAACACAGGCATCAGCCAGCGCACCCGCGCTGAGCTTAACCACACCATGCTAAAACTCTACGTCGCAGAGGTGGCAAAATGGGTGGCTACGCTCCTCCTGTGCCTTATTCACCGACCCGCCCAATCGCGCTATCTAATCCTGATGCGCAAGCACATCTCAAAGGGCATATTCCAGCGTTAACACCGCGATAATCGCGTGCGCGCAACTTTTTCTTCTAAAAAATTTGCTTTTCGCTAGCAGATTTCGTAACTTTGTTGTGTTTTAGACCCCTCCGTAAATCGCGCGTATACGAGATACGGACGCTACAACACCAAGCAGAAAAACTTAAGATATTAAATATCACACACTTAAAAACAATTAAATCTAAAACAACTATGGCTAATACCAAAGAAAAGTTGTTCGCGGAGTTCCCACCAGTATCTACTGAGCAGTGGGAGGCCGTTATCACAACTGACCTTAAGGGCGCTGACTATGAGCGCAAATTGGTATGGAAGACCGGTGAGGGATTCAATGTACGTCCCTACTACCGCGCTGAGAACCTCGCAGAGGTAAACTATCTCGGTGTGGAGGCTGGTGAGTTCCCCTTCGTACGTGGTGTCTCTAAGGACAACACATGGCGCGTACACCAGACTATCTCTGTTGAGTGCGCTAAGGCTGCTAACGAGGAGGCTCTTAAACTTCTTAACTCTGGCGTTGACTCACTCGGCTTCTGCTTCTGCAAGGCTTGTGCATGTGAGGTAGACGTTGACGCTTTGTTGAAGGACATCGTTCCTACAGCTGTTGAGCTCACATTCTGCGGCTCAAACGCTGAGGGTCTTGCAACTTTGGCTGAGAAGGTTCTCGCCAAGTATGCTGATGTGGAGAAGGATGAGCTTCGTCTCAACTTCTGCATCGATCCTATCGTTAAGGGTCTCTCTGTAGAGGGTGCTCTTGCTGACGATGCTTTCGAGGCAATTGCAAAGCTTGTTAAGGCTACTGCTGACTACAAGCGCGTGAAGGTTGTTAACGTTGCTGGTGCTACTTTCTCTAACGCTGGTTCTACTATCGTTGAGGAGCTCGCATTCACTCTCTCTGCAGCACACGAGTACCTCGTGAAGCTTATGGAGAAGGGTCTCACAATCGATGAGGTTGCACGCAAGATCCGCTTCACATTCGCAGTTACTGCAAACTACTTCCTTGAGATGGCTAAGTTCCGTGCAGCACGTATGCTCTGGGCTAACATCGTTAAGGCTTACAACCCCACTAAGGATTGCTCATGCAAGATGGTAGCACACGCTGTTACATCTACATGGAACCAGACTGTTTACGATCCTTATGTGAACATGTTGCGTGGCACTACCGAGGCTATGTCAGCAGCTATCGCTGGTGTACACTCACTCGAGGTATTGCCTTTCGACTACTCGTTCGAGGCTCCCACTGAGTTCTCTAAGCGTATCGCTCGCAACGCACAGCTCCTTTTGAAGAAGGAGTCACACTTCGATCAGGTTATCGACCCCGCTGGTGGTTCATACTACATCGAGTCGCTCACAACAAGCATCGCTAACGAGGCTTGGGCATTGTTCCGCGAGATCGAGGAGAAGGGTGGTTACATCGCAGCATTCAACGAGGGCTTCGTAGTAGCTCGCGTTAAGGCTTCTGCAGAGGCTAAGGATAAGAGCATCGCAACACGTCGTCTCATCCTCCTCGGTGCTAACCAGTATCCTAACTTCACTGAGGTAGCTGACAAGGAGATCTGCGAGTGCAAGGTTACTCGTAAGGCAGCTGATGGCAACGTTCTCGTACCTTACCGTGGTGCTATGGCATTCGAGGCTATGCGCTTGAAGGTTGACCGCAGCGAGAAGAGCCCCAAGGCATTTATGCTGACTTGCGGTACGCTGGGTATGGCACGCGCTCGTGCACAGTTCTCGTGCAACTTCTTCGGTTGC
>JAFZGE010000050.1 GCA_017555545.1 Alistipes sp. | reverse complement strand
GTCTGCCACGATGTCGCGGTAGGTATTTATCTGCATGCGTGAGCCATTAACATCCTTGCTTGCGATGGTGTTGAACTTGGCGTTTATGGCGTTCACGATGTCGGCACTCACGCTCTGCACACCCGCCTCGGCGTTGTACTCGGTGTTGAATGCGAAGATATACTGTGCCTTATTCTTATAGTCACGGATATACCATGTGAGAGTCTCATCCGCAGGGTTTGCCTTCGAGAAGTTGGCGGGGATGAGCATGGTGTAGCCCGTAGCCTGGGTGAAGTCCTCCATAAGCTGCTTCGCGGGCTTGCGCTTAGCACCCTTGAGATACTCTTCGCGCTCACTCGCTATCATCACCTCGCGGAGCTCCTCGGTGTTTGCCTTGATGAACTCCACAGCCTGTGCGGTTGTCGACGCCTCGATGGTGATAATGATCTGTGGCTGCGCATAGGTGTTTGTCGCAACCTTATATGAGGGTGCTTCGTTCGATGGCGACACCTTCACCGAGAGCACTATGCCATACTTCTTATCAAACTCCGTAGCCTCGTTCGAGGGCACCTGCTTAACGATGTCGAAGTAGCCCTGTGGTCGCACAAGACCTGGTATATCCTCCTCCAGGAGGTCGCACACAGCATCTGCTACGTCACCCTCCCAGATGTCGTTATCGCAGAGCACCACCACCTGGTAGTCCTTGCCTGCTGTGCTTCGTGTCTCGGGGCTTGACTCAACGCGGCAACCCACAACGAGCAGCAACGCGGCGATAGCCGATAGAATTGTTGTTGAATGTCTCATATCTCCTAATGTTTACACACTTCGTGCCGCACGCACGGGGCGACACCATTAAATATATAGATACAAAGGTAACCATAATTTTCTATTTACGAAAAAAAAGTCTTATTTTTGCATCGTATAACAACGAGTGTAACCCCCGAGAGCAATATGCGCGTAAACCCTGGTAAGATACTGAACTGGATGTTTCCCAACGTCGTGTGGCAGGTCGATGACCCCGAAGGCATCTACCTCACCTTCGATGATGGCCCCACGCCTGGTGTCACGGAGTGGATACTCCACACCCTCGACCGCTACAATGCCAAGGCTACATTCTTCGTGCTCGGCAAGAACGTAGAGTTATACCCTGACCTCTACCAGATGATCCTCGACCGCGGACACAAGGTCGGCAACCATACCTACTCTCACCAGAAGGGTCTTACAATGTCTACCGAGCGCTACCTCGAGGATATAGACCTCGCAGCAGACATGGTGCACACCGAGCTCTTCCGCCCGCCATATGCCCGCGTTACACGCTCTCAGATACTCGCCGTGGCAAAGCGCTATCGCATAGTGATGTGGAATGTGCTCTCGCGCGACTACAACCGCAACATCTCGCCCAAGAAGTGCTTGCGTGGCACGATACGCGGCCTCAAGGGTGGCGATATAATATCGTTGCACGACAGCGCCAAGAGCTTCCGCAATACGAGCTATGTGCTCCCCGCACTCCTGCGTCTCGCCCGCGAGAAGGGTCTCGAATGTAAAATCTTAGAACTCTAATTATGAAGATCGTAGTAGCCATAACGGGTGCTAGTGGCGCAATATACGCCCGCCAAGCCCTCGAGACGCTAATCTCTCACCCCGATATCGAACGTATAGCACTCATCCTTAGTGACCACGCCGAGGATGTGATGCAGGCAGAGGGTGTCACACTCCCTACATCTGAGCGCATAGAGCGCTACGACAATAGCGATATGTGGGCATCGGTTGCGAGTGGCTCGGCACGCTGGGATGCCATGGTCGTAATCCCCGCATCCATGGGCACGGTGGCACGTGTAGCATCGGGCATATCACGCTCACTCATAGAGCGCGCAGCAGACGTAATGCTCAAGGAGCGCCGACCCCTCATCATGGTCGTGCGTGAGAGCCCCTACTCGCTCATCCATCTGCGTAACATGACCACGCTAACCGAGGCGGGAGCTATAATCCTCCCCGCATCACCATCCTTCTACTTCAACCCCACAACCATCGAGGAACTATGCCTGCCCATCACGCTGCGTGCCCTCGAACTCGCAGGACTCAAAATCGAACACCGCGAGTGGGGTGAATAGCATAGTCGCCCTCTTGTCATTCTGAACGAAGTGAAGAATCTCCTCGAAGATCACGCAAAAAAGAAGAATAAAAATTTGGAAATTCAGAAGAGATTTCTTACCTTTGTGTATTGCAAAAACTAAAACTAATTATACTATGGCAAATTTACGAGTATTGAAGAAGGAGATTGACTACCGTTTGGAGGAGTTCGTTTTCGATTGCGAGATGGCAGCATTCGTGCAGCCTAATAAGGAAGATAAGATTGTAGAGCTTATGCAGAAGAGCCTCGAGCTCCGCAACGCACTCTATCACAAGGCTAACAACCCCGCAGAGCCCAAGAACCGCACACTCACTCGCAAGCACTACTCAGCATTGCGTCGTGATATGGTAGAGAGCTATGCAGGTTTGTTTGCAGATCTTAGCGCCGTTTGCGAGTAATTTGTTGTGATAAGCCGCAATCTGCGGCACATCACTAAAAGTAAATCACCCAAGGCTGTACGATTTAGTACTATCCTTGGGTGATTTCTTTTGTGATGCACCACATCTCACGACTTCTGACAACAAATTGGGTCGTGGTGCTAATCTATGTTTGCAATGCACCACTCTGACAACAAATTGGGTTAGTGGTGCTAATCAATGTTTTCCCTCTCTATCAACAAATTGTGGAAAGAGATGTCATGCTGAGCAACGCGAACGTTGCGATTAAGCCGAGTGCAGAACAAGCTCACTTGTTATGCCGAGGCGGAGCAAGGTCGAGGAACTCAAGCATCTCCTCGCTGGCTACACACTATCCACCGTCATCCCGAGGAGCAAAGCGACGTGGGGATCTACCTCTGTGAATAGACAATGGAAGATTGCCACGGCTACGCCTCGCAATGACGAGTTAGATAGGCTTTTCCATCCATCCATTTATATAGGGAAAATGGATGGAAACACCCCCCCCATCGCCCAAGAGGGTACCTGCGGGGTTGCCCCGTAGGGTGCTCGATGTCTCGATGAGAGAGTTTCCCTCCTTGTTTGCGGGTTACAAAAATGTAACCCATGATGTAGGTGGCTGTATATATGCTGAATGCAGTGGTTACGTGGGAGTTATCATTTCTATTTTATCTTCTGTTACGGGTGCATTGATGGTGGAGACACCGCAGAGCGTCCCCACCGCACCGAGTATGCACAAGCATACGATGCGGGTTGTTTTGGTCATAG
>JAFZGE010000049.1 GCA_017555545.1 Alistipes sp. | reverse complement strand
GTGTAGAGATGTTTGCGCTCTCGATACCGAGCTACTCGCATAAGTAGTCCTGGATGAAAGGATGAATGTTTGCGAAGTTACCCACAGCACCAGAGATCTAACCAACATCTACGCCGCGTGCTGCAGCAACGAAGCGAGTGAGGTTACGCTTCATCTCCTCGTACCACAACGCCCACTTAAGGCCGAAGCAAGTGATGTCGGCGTGGATGCCGTGTGTACGGCCGATGCAAGGAGTACCCTTGAACTCAATAGCGCGCTGACGCAATACCTCGAGCATCTTCTCGATATCCTCCAAGAGGATAGAGTTAGCCTGCTTGAGGAGATAGCCATTAGCGGTGTCTACAACGTCGGTGCTAGTAAGACCATAGTGCACCCACTTACGCTCCTCGCCAAGTGTCTCGCTCACGGCGCGTGTGAAGGCTACGATGTCGTGGCGTGTCTGCTGCTCAATCTCGTAGATGCGGTTGATGTCGAATGAAGCACTCTTCCAAAGCTTCTCTACATCCTCCTTGGGTACTACGCCCAACTGGCTCCAAGCCTCTGAAGCCAAAATCTCAACGCGAAGGTATGCATCGAACTTGTTCTGCTCTGTCCACACCTTGCGCATAATCTCTCTGCTATATCTTTCAATCATAAGGCAGGTTAGTTATGTTTTTATGTTATTACTTGTTCATTCTATTGAGGAATGCCTCCACAGTGTTCTCCATAAGGCATGTGATGGTCATGGGGCCTACACCACCTGGCACGGGGGTTATTGCCGATGCCACGTGCTGTGCCTCCTCGTAGTCTACGTCACCACAGAGCTTGCCGTTGCGGCTGTCGCGATTTACACCCACGTCGATAACGACTGCGCCAGGCTTAATCATGTCGGCTGTGAGGAAGCGCTCACGACCAATAGCCACAACAAGGATGTCAGCGCGACGTGTCACCTCTGCGAGGTTCTTTGTGCGTGAGTGCGCGATAGTAACCGTTGCGTTCTCATCCATGAGCAACTTTGCCACGGGCTGACCAACGATGTTGCTGCGACCCACTACTACAGCCTCCTTGCCAGCGATCTCCACGCCCGCGAAGTGCAACAACTTGATGATGCCCTTGGGAGTACATGGGAGCACGCAGGGCTGCTTGAGCCACAACTTAGCAACGTTCATAGGATGGAAGGCGTCTACATCCTTCTCGGGTGAGATGGCTGCGATAACCTTGTTCTCATCGATGTGCTTAGGCAAGGGCAACTGCACGAGGATGCCGTCAACATCGTTGTCGTTATTGAGCTCATCAACGAGAGCCAAGAGCTCATCCTCGCTGATTGTAGCCTCACGACGGAGTGTGGTGTTGCGGATGCCTACCTCATCGGCTGCCTTAGCCTTACCAGTAACATATGAGACGCTACCTGGATCGTCACCTACAAGAATAACTACAAGGTTGGGTGTGCGACCACACTCTGTGTTGAGTGCCGCGACCTTTACCTTGAGTTCCTCCTTGAGCGACTTTGATAGTTCTTTGCCACTTATAATCATAAGTTTAAATTTTTAGCAATTAGACAATTAGCGAAACGCCTTAGCACCAATATCGGTACGATAGAAGAGGTTGTCACACTCGATGCGCTTGACATCCTCCATAGCCTTCTGCTGTGCCTCGCGGAGTGTTGGAGCCGAAGCCACAACAAACATCACACGACCACCATTTGTTACGAGCTCGCCATCCTTCATCGCTGTACCCATGTGGAAAACCTTTGACGACACATTCTCAACGCCACGGATGACATGACCCTTTGTGTAGTCGCCAGGATAGCCCTTAGATGCAAGTACGATGCCGAGTGTTGCGCCATCATACCACTCTGTTGCGGGCTGCTCGTTAGATGCTACGGCCATAAATACGTCGATAGCGTCGCTCTTCAAGCGTGGCAACACAACCTCAGTCTCGGGGTCGCCAAAGCGAGCGTTGAACTCGATAACCTTGATACCGTTAGGAGTCTTCATCAAGCCACCATAGAGCACGCCAGTAAATGGAGTACCCTCCTCTACCATGGCGTCTGCTACGCGCTGCATGATTTTCTCCATAGCGAAGGCGTGATCCTCCTCAGTTACAAAGGGCAACTCTGTGTAAGCACCCATACCACCTGTGTTGGGGCCCTCATCGTTGTCGTATGCACGCTTATGGTCCTGAGCTACGGGCATAGCACAAATCTTATTACCAGCAACGAAGCACATCAACGAGAACTCCTCGCCTGTGAGGAACTCCTCGATTACGACGCGACCCTCACCAAACTTGGTATCGAGCAACATATCACGCAATGTAGCCTCTGCCTCCTCCATTGTTGTAGCGATTACCACACCCTTGCCTGCTGCCAAGCCATCGTACTTCAATACTGTGGGCAAAGTACCCTTCTTGACGTATGCCAAGGCTGCATCGAAGTCGGTGAATGTCTCGTAACCAGCAGTAGGCACGTCATACTTGAACATGAGGCGCTTTGCGAAGTCCTTGCTTGCCTCAAGCTGTGCTGCAGCCTTTGTTGGGCCGAAAATTTTGAGACCCTCCTCGCGGAAGCGGTCTACGATACCTACTGCCAACGAAGCCTCGGGGCCTACGACAGTAAGGTCAATCTCGTTAGCCTTAGCGAACTCGAGAAGCTTCTCTACGTCTGTATCCTTGATAGCTACGCACTCAGCCAGTGCTGCGATACCAGCATTACCGGGCGCTGCATATATCTTTGATGCTTTGGGCGAGCGCGAAATAGCCTCAACAATAGCATGCTCACGACCACCCGAACCAACAACTAATACTTTCATATCTTTTTATTTTTTATACTCACATTATTATCGCGAGACCAATTTGTTGTCAGAAGGGGATAAGATTTGGCGATTTGTCGCAGACTGAAAAAGCGGAGTTTACTCAGCGTAAATGAGCATTTTTCAGGCAAGCAAAGCGTCGAAGATTACCCCTTATCACAACAAATTAATGCTTGAAGTGACGCATACCTGTTACAGTCATTGTCATGCCGAACTCGTTAGCCTTAACTACTGAGTCCTCATCGCGAACGCTACCACCTGGCTGCACGAGCGCTGTAACGCCATACTGCTGAGCGAGGGTAACAGTATCATCGAAGGGGAAGAAGCCGTCTGATGCGAGCACAAGACCCTCGGTGAAGCCTGCAGCCTGAGCCTGCTTGAG
>JAFZGE010000048.1 GCA_017555545.1 Alistipes sp. | reverse complement strand
TTGTTGTTGTTGTTGCGCTATGCAACACGCTCATTATCTATTACTTATTCTTGAGAATATCGCGAATCTCAGTGAGCAACAACTCCTCCTTTGTAGGCTCTGGCTCTGGTGCGGGAGCGGGCTCTGCAGCAGCTGCTGCCTCCTCCTCCTGCTTCTTCTTGAGGCGGATAGATGTGAGCTTGTTGAACACCTTAATCATTACGAATACGCTGATTGCAATGATAAGGAAGTCAACGGTTGTCTGAATGAAATTACCGTAAGTAAGATATACGGGGTCAACAGCTGGCATAGCCTCAACAGCCTCGATAGCTGGCGATACGAGCTCACCAAGCTCGTTGTAAACAGCCTCCTGACCCTCAACAGCCTCAACAGCCTCGACACCCTCTTTAAGTGTGAGCTTCAAATCCTTGAAGTCAACACCGCCAACCAATACGCCAACACCTGGCATGATAACATCGTTAACCAACGATGTAACAATCTTACCGAAGGCACCACCGATGATAACACCGACTGCCATATCCATAACATTACCCTTAAGGGCAAATGCCTTAAACTCCTGAAGTAATCCCATAGTTTGTTTAGTTAAGTTTGAATTATAAATTGCCACAAAATTAAATAAATTATTTCAATTATGCAATAGCGTCCGTGGGGATGTAGCACGCAGAGGAAGTAGTGTAGTTTGTTTACATGGGGAAAACGAACAAGCAAATCAAACAGCTACAAGGGGCGAATGACATCGCGTCATCCATCCCCTTGCTGCTCCGAGAGACTCGGAACCAACTTTATACTTAACTATGCATGGGTAAAAGGCCTATACTAATTCGAGGTCGTAATGACAACGGTCTCATCCACCTCCAAGCCCCAGTCGAAGAGCTCCATCGCGCAGTCGCTCTGCATCTGCAACACAACATTTGCTGCGTTGGGGTCGTTCATAAGTGCATACAAGAAGCGATTAGAGGTGTGGTACTGACGCTTCACTTTACGTGAGAGACAGTCGTAGAAGGCGCGCTGTGCCTGACCATCCAAGCCCGAGGGGAGAATACCCTCCGAGACAAGCCACGAGTAGGGGAATATGTGGCGCAGGTTGTGTGGGTCGGTGTCGAGGCGCTCAACGATGGTCGAAACGACATAGACATCGAGAGTGTCGCCACGCGCGGGCAACTCATAGTAGACCGTGTAGAGAGGGTAGTCAATCTCGATGGCGTCGATTACGTCGCCCGAGAAGTCCTCAAACTCAATCTCCTGGAGGTCTTCGACATAGATCATGTCGCGGTAGTTGCGCAAATCATCGTGTACGGCCTTGCGATTCTTCTCGTTCCAGCCATTGTTGTGTGTGCAGCCCACAAGCGCACCTACGCCCAGGGCAATAGCAAAAATAAGTAGACTCTTTTTCATCTCTTTTCTTGGTTTTTGTTCGTGCTATCATCTGCAAGTGTCGTGCCACGCCTCTCGTGCGGGGTGTAGAGCGAGGTGACATAGACCGTGAAGACGGGAAACATCGCCATGCCTATGATGGGTAGCACAACGCATATCACCTTACCTATGGCCGTCACGGGGAATATCTCTGCACCCACCGTAGTCATGTTCATGCACGCCCACCACAGTGCATCGCCAAAGCCATGCACTGCGCTATTTACGGGTGCTTCATATTCGTAGAAGAACAGCGCCGCGAAGTAGGTGCATACGACCACCGTGGCGATATATGCCCACAATAGGCGCGTTGTGCGTCGTGCTATGAGCCACCTTAATGTTATATATAGTGCCATCACAGCGCGTAGCATCACTATGCCACTAAGCACCATCTCGCCATTGTGCCCCACAGCGATATCAAACCACATAAAGAGCGTGTGGTAGGGTACAGAAAGCAGTAGCACAATGAAATTCCTAAGCAGAAAACGCCACGGATGTTCCGAGTGCACAACAAGGGCAAAGAAGTCTATTATAAATATGATGCACACGCCAAACATCGCCCACGAGTATGCACCCGAGAACTGCGACATCTCCTCGGAGTAGATAATCTCTGCCGAGAGCGAGGCCAGAAGCAGGATGCTCGCAACAAGCGTGAGGATATTTATAATCTTAAGCAACATACTCCGCCCAGAAGCAAGCGCTATGCCATTTGCATCTTAAGGCAATTTTATATACCTTTGCGAGATGTTAGGACTAAAACAAAAATCAAATACCTTTATGAAACGACTTTTTACACTTATTACATTGGGTGTGGCTATGCTATTTGTAGCGTGCGACACCGAGAATGTGGGTGGTACATTGAAGCACTTCGATATCACCTCGGACATGAACATCATGGTTGAGGCAGAGGGTGGCAATGTGGCTATCACCTACACCATTAAGAGCGCTATCGAGGGCGAGTCAGTAAAGACCGAGATCCTTAACGGTGCAGAGATGATTAAGACAATCACATCACCCGCTACTGGCGTTATCCTCGTAGATGTTAAGGCAAATGCTGGTGCACAGCGCGTTGCCGTTATCAGCATTAGCTATGGCAAGGATGTGGCAAACGTAACACTCCAGCAAAAGGGCTCAGGCAATGGCGGTGGCAACCATGGTGACAATGGTGGTGCTGTGGCAGATGTAGAGTTCACAGCATCCTTTATCAACGGCTACTACTATGGCGAGAAGTATGGCGAGGGCACCGACCGCTACGCATTCTTCCTCTCAGACCAAGGTCTCAATAATGGTGGTCAGGCCTACACAAACGGCACATACTACTACATTGACTGCTTCTCACCCGCAAACAAGAGCCTTACACTCCCATTGGGTACTTACACATTCGATAAGTCGAACACAGGTAACGCCTACACCATCAACAGTGACAACAGCCAGCTTATCCTTACTGGCGATAGCGTTGAGACAACTACAACCAAGTATCTCAGCGACGCAAAGATGGTCGTATCAGCCAACAAGATTGTCCTCGAGGTAACAATCGAGGGTAAGCTCCACCGTGTAACATTCTTCGGTAGTCTTGCTCTTGAGGATGTCAGCAGCGAGAACCCCGACAATGGTGACGATGGCGACGATGATAAGACTGAGGGTCAGGATGGTGAGGCGCAGTCAACACTCACAGGCGACCATCACGTAACATTCGATGGCGAGCACCGCGCAAAGTGGGGCTACGAGGGTGACTACTGGCAGACTGGCTACTCTAACTACACCATTTACATCATGAACAAGTCAGCTGGCTATGTCTATGGCGACACTCTTCAGTTCGACCTCGTTACCGACAACAACTCATCTGATGGTAAGTTCGCTGGTAAGTACACAATCTCAGATAAGCCTGGTAAGCTCGTTATGGTGGCAGGCTTCACCAACAAGTATGCTCAGGCTGTAGGTAGCTGGCTCTACGAGTATGGTGGCAGCAGCGCAAGTGGCTACAAGAACTACGCGATGATCAAGAGCGGCACAGCCGAGTTCATCGACAACGGCAACGGTACACACACCGTTATTCTCGACGGCAAGGATTATAAGGGCAATCGTATTACATGTAATTGGACTGGCGTAATCGAACAAGATTAATTTGTTGTGATAAGGCAGACATCTGCAGCCTTCTGACAATAAATCGGGTTGTGGTGTGTGTTGAGGTTGCCTCGTCTGCATATTGATACAAAAAAAAGACCGAATCTTCGGTCTTTTTTTACTTATTCGTGGCTTTATACTACCATGCGAACAATGGGTACTGCTCCATCAAAGCATTTACATCCTTGCGTACTGCAGCGATGTTTGCCTCGTTCTCAGGATCAGACAATACGCGGTCGATAAGCTCTGCAATGTAGTCCATCTTATCCTCCTTCAAACCACGTGTAGTGATTGCAGGAGTACCGAAGCGCAAACCAGATGTTGTGAATGGTGTGCGTGAGTCGAATGGCACCATATTCTTATTAGTAGTGATGTCAGCTGCTACCAAGCACTTCTCCGCGAGCTTACCAGTCAACTCGGGGAACTTAGTGCGCAAGTCAACAAGCATCAAGTGGTTGTCAGTACCGCCAGAAACGATCTTGTAACCACGCTTTGTGAGAGCCTCAGCCAAAGCCTTAGAGTTCTTCACAACCTGCTGCTGGTACTCCTTATACTCGGGGGTGAGAGCCTCGCCAAACGCTACAGCCTTGGCTGCAATAACGTGCTCCAATGGACCGCCCTGGATGCCAGGGAATACTGCAGAGTTCAAGATCTGAGACATCTTCTTAACGACGCCCTTAGGAGTAGTGTAGCCCCATGGATTATCGAAGTCCTTGCCCATAAGGATGATACCACCACGTGGGCCACGGAGTGTCTTATGTGTTGTAGATGTCACGATGTGTGCATACTTAACGGGGTTGTCCAACAAACCTGCAGCGATAAGACCTGCGGTGTGAGCCATGTCGACGAGCAACAACGCACCTACCTTATCTGCGATTTCGCGCATGCGCTTGTAGTCCCACTCGCGAGAGAATGCCGAAGCACCACCGATGATGAGCTTAGGCTTGTGCTCGAGTGCCAATGCCTCCATCTCCTCGTAGTCGATGTTGCCTGTCTCCTCCTTGAGCTTATAACCTACAGCGTTGAAGTACATACCCGACATGTTAACGGGTGAACCGTGTGAGAGGTGACCACCGTGTGAGAGGTCGAGACCCATGAATGTGTCGCCGGGCTTGAGGCAAGCGAAGAATACTGCCATGTTAGCCTGTGCACCAGAGTGTGGCTGAACGTTAGCATACTCAGCGTCGTAGAGCTTGCAGATACGCTCGATAGCGAGGTTCTCAATCTTGTCAACTACCTCGCAACCGCCATAATAACGAGCTGCGGGATAACCCTCAGCATACTTGTTTGTGCACACTGAACCCATAGCTGCCATTACCTGGTCGCTAACGAAGTTCTCCGATGCGATAAGCTCGATGCCCTTAGTTTGACGTGCTCGCTCCTCGGCGATCAAATCAAAAATCTGTAAATCCTTGTTCATTTTGGTTATAGTTTAGTTTATTATTATCTTTTCCAATTAACAAAGATATAAAAAAAATAATAAAATCACCAAATTTTTCACCACATAATACGTGCCAGCCGTCGCAATTCGTGCATAAAGTCAATACTTATAGATATACGCCTATCGCTTGAGTCGGGTTGGGTGCTGCAAACACAAAATAAAAGAACCCACCCAAACGGGTAGGTTCTATTGCTATACAATCTCTGTAACGAGGTCTATGCCTTGAGTTTGTCGATAAACGACTTGTTCACGATGACCTTAACGGCGCGGTGCAGAACACGCAACTCGACGGGTGTGCCGCCAAGAAGTTCGCCGTCAATCTCTAGGTGTATCTCGGGTGATGACTCAATGCGTATCTTGCTGCCCTGAAGGTGCTGCACATGGCCGATAGAGTAGATCTCGCCATTGAAGAAGCGACGCAAGCGAAAGACCACGTGCCACCAGTGTATAGGTTTGATAAGCGTGACATCCAACAGACCATCATCCGCAACAGACTCGGGGAGCTGCTGAATACCGCCACCATTATACTTACCCACACCCATGGCCAGACTAAAGAGCAGGTTGTTGTACATAAGTCTATCATCGACCCATATCTTCACGCCCGTGGGCTTATATCTAAAGAAGGTATTTATAAGCGCGCGAATGTAGAAACTTGCCCCCTTCTTCTTGCCGCTGTTCATGGCCTGTCCGCGCTTGATTACAGCGGCATCGAAGCCCACGCCTGCAACATTTGCCATGTAGCGTGTCTGGCGATAGCGCGACTCCTCATACTCCACCGCTGCGACATCCTGCAAGAAGGTGTAGCCCTCTTTAATGGCGCGTATCACGGCGGAGTAGCGCGTGGGTAGACCATACATGCGTATCCAGTCGTTACCCGTACCTACGGGAATAACCGCAATTGTAACCTCGGCTGGTGTAACGCTCTTTTGAATAAAGACGCCGTTTATCACCTCATGCAGCGTGCCGTCGCCACCAACAACGATGATATGGCGATAGCCCGAGGTGATTGCCGATACTGTAAGCTCCGTTGCGTGGTGTTTATGCTCGGTAAATACTGCCTCGCACGCGATGCCATTGTCACGCAATAGCTTCGATATAAGAGGGAAGTCGTCAAGCCCCTTTCCTGAGCCAGAAATGGGGTTGACGACTACGAACCACTTAGTGCCTGAGGCACCGTTATTCAAGGTATGCTCTTTCATACCTACCTCGTTCAATTACTTCTTAGGAGCGTTCTTGATTGTGTTGAGCAAGAAGTCGAAGAACTTCTCCACAGAAGCGATGTTAACCTTCTCATCTGGTGAGTGAGGATAGCAGATGGTAGGACCGAATGAGATCATATCCATACCAGGATACTTAGCACCGATGATACCGCACTCCAAACCTGCGTGGATAGCAGTAACTGATGGCTTAACGCCGTAGAGCTTCTCGTAAGACTCGAGCATAGTGTGCAAGATAGGTGACTTCATGTTGGGGTTCCAACCGCTGTATGAGCCAGAGAGCTCAACATCTGCACCTGCCAACTCGAATACTGAAGAGATAGCACCTGCCAACTCACCCTTCTCAGTGTCTACTGAAGAGCGCAACAAGCACTTAACCTCGATAGTTGAACCGTTAGATACAACGATAGCCAAGTTAGAAGATGTCTGAACGAGGTTCTCCATAGCGATAGACATGCGCTGTACGCCGTTGGGGCAACCACAGATTGCACGAATCAAAGAGTGTGACTCGAGGTGAGGAATGATCATCTTAGGACACTCAACCTCCTCTGCAAAGATCTCGATAGAGTCCTCGATGCCCTCGAACTCCTTGATGATAACCTTCTCGTATGTCTTAACGTTAGCCTCGAAGATAGCCTTCTCAGCCTCGCGTACTACAACTACTGCCCATGCCTCGCGTGGGATGGCGTTACGCATGTTACCACCCTCTACAGATGCGAGCTCCAAGCCGTATGACTCAGTCTCCTGGCGCAACAAGCGGAACAATACCTTGTTTGCGTTAGCACGCTGTGTGCCAATCTGGATACCAGAGTGACCACCCTTAAGGCCCTTAACAGTAACCTTGTAAGCTGCGAACTTACCCTCAAGAGGCTGCTCACGATACTTGAACGTAACGTTTACGTCCATACCACCAGCGCAACCTACATACAACTCACCCTCAGTCTCAGAGTCGAGGTTGAGCAGGATGTCGCCCTTGAGCAAACCGCTCTTAAGACCAAATGCACCATCCATACCTGTCTCCTCAGTAGCTGTGAAGAGACACTCCAATGGACCGTGTACGAGGTCAGCATCCTCCATTGCAGCCATAGCAGCAGCCAAGCCGATACCGTTGTCAGCACCGAGAGTAGTGCCGTTAGCAGTTACCCACTCACCGTCGATATATGCCTCGATGGGGTCTGTAGAGAAGTTGAACTCCTTGTCGTTGTTCTTCTGTGGCACCATGTCGGTGTGTGCCTGAAGGATGATACCCTTGCGATCCTCCATGCCAGGAGTTGCGGGCTTATATACGTACACGTTCTGTGCATCATCTACCTTATGCTCAAGACCAAGCTCCTCTGCCCACTTTACGATGTATGCGCGGATGGCATCCTCCTCGTGTGAGGGGTGGGGAATCTCACAAATTGCAGCAAAGTGCTTCCACACCAATGCTGGCTTCAAACCTTTCAAATTCTTGTCCATAATCACTTAAATTATTTAGTTGTTAATTATTTTGTTTACTCCTTGTTTGTGTGCTTGAGGCTATTCTCAAGCTCCTCGCGCTTGTCGAATGCATCAACAATGTACTTCACCAATTTGTGGCGCACGATGTCGCGCTTGTCGAACTCCACGATGCCGATGCCCTCAATGTTTTTGAGCGTATCCATAGCTCGTGTTAGACCGCTGTCCGAACGGCGAGGAAGGTCAATCTGAGTGACGTCACCCGTAACGATGAACTTAGCGTTGCGACCCATACGTGTCAAGAACATCTTGATCTGCGATAGGGTAGTGTTCTGCGCCTCATCCAAGATCACGAAGGCGTTGTCCAACGTACGACCACGCATATATGCCAAAGGTGTAATCTGCACTGTGCCCTCCTCGATATACTTCTGCAACTTAGCAGGTGGAATCATATCGTTGAGTGCATCGTACAATGGCTGCAAATATGGGTCGAGCTTCTCCTTTATGTCGCCAGGCAAGAAACCGAGCTTCTCGCCAGCCTCCACAGCAGGGCGTGTGAGGATGATGCGGCGCACCTCCTTCTCCTTCAATGCACGTACGGCAAGTGCAATAGCCGTATATGTCTTACCCGAACCTGCGGGACCCACGGCGAAGAGCAGGTCGTTGCGCTCGGCGAGCTTAACGAGCTTCTGTTGGTTAACGGTGCGGGCACGGATAATATTGCCGTTGTTGCCATAAACGATAGCATCCTTATCTACTGCGGGTGGCTCTGCTGAGAGCTCCTCAAGGCTTGATGAGAATGCCTGTGACACCACCTCCGAAGAGATGTGGCCATACTTGATGTAGTACTCCACCAATGCGTTCATTCTGCGCTCGAAGGCTGCTACGTCGCTGCGTGCACCAAGTGCCTTGATCTTATCGCCACGCGCCACAATCTTAAGCTTGGGGCATAGCTCGCGCATCTGCTCAAGGTAGGCATCTTGCGCTCCATACAACTCGCGGGCATCAACACCCTCGACCAATATCTCTTTGACTATCTCTTCACTCATATTTTGTTGTTCATTCACTTCTTAAAATAGTAACGTAAGACCCGCGGTGACCCTATAAGAGCGAGTAGAGAGCTCTATGCCGTCAAACTGGTTGACGCAGCTCTTTAGAGGATGCACGTAGCGTGCCTCAATGATAAGGTGGCGGCTGAGACCTATGCCCACGCCCGCTGCTAGGTTCCATGTGGGGCTCATATCACCAAAAAACATGGTGTTGCCATTCTCGGTATACTCAGCGCGACTCATCACCGTAAATAGTGGGCCTGCATTCAAGCGTATATGGTTGTTCGCCATGCGCAACGATAGCAACACGGGAATATCCATGGTACGTGTTCTTATCTTGTGGTTCACTCGAGGTGATTCGGCATTTATCGAGCCGCCCTCGTAATGTATCTCGGTCTCGATGGCAAAGTTGCGACCAATGCGCACAGCCATGTCGAAATGTCCAGCGATACCCATGCGAGGCTTCAGTGCCACAAGGTTTGTTGACACCTCCCTAAGACCGGTATATGTGGCACCAACACCCACGCCCCACTCCATGCGTACTCGTGGGGTATCCTCCTGCGCATAGAAGCTATACTCCGAACTCTGTGCAGAGGCCTTTGCGCCACCCGCCATAAGGGCGAATGTCGCGATAAATGCCACGATTATATCTCTAAATTTACTCTTCATACTAAATATTAACCTTCAAAGTTACTTACTTTTGAGAAAATAACCAAAATATTGCGTAAATATTTTATAAAGTTTCCAAAATCCGAGGAATTGACTTATCTTTGCCGCGTAATATGTAGATAAGAGAATAATAAACGATATAAAGCTATGAGTCTTGTTGCAATCGTAGGTCGCCCAAATGTGGGTAAGTCTACACTTTTCAACCGCTTGGTAGGTCAGCGTCAGGCTATCGTCGATGAGACAGCCGGAACAACTCGTGACCGTCATTATGGTAAGACCGACTGGAACGGTAAGGAGTTCTCAGTAATCGACACTGGTGGTTACACCGTAAACTCTGAGGATATCTTCGAGGATGAGATTCGCCGTCAGGTGATGCTCGCAATTGAGGAGGCAGACCTAATCCTCTTCCTCGTTGAGGTGCGTACAGGTATTACCGATCTCGACCAGATGATGGCAGACATCCTTCGCCGCTCGGGTAAGAAGGTGATGCTCGTATGTAATAAGGTTGATACATACGACCTTATCTACTACTCACACGAGTTCCACGCATTGGGTCTCGGCGAGCCTTTCTGCATCAGCTCAATGTCTGGTAGCGGTACTGGTGACATGATGGATGCCATCCTCGCTAACCTCCCTGAGGATACATCTGCTGAGTACGACGCATCACTTCCACGTATCACAATCGTGGGTCGTCCTAACGTAGGTAAGTCGTCTATGACAAACGCACTTCTTGGTAAGGAGCGTAACATTGTGACTAACGTTGCAGGTACAACACGTGACTCTATCCACACTCGCTACAACATGTATGGCATGGACTTCTACCTTGTCGACACAGCGGGTATGCGTAAGAAGGGTAAGGTGACTGAGGATCTCGAGTTCTACTCTGTGATGCGTTCAATCCGCGCTATCGAGAACTCTGACGTCTGCGTGCTCATGCTCGACGCGGAGCAGGGTATCGAGTCTCAGGACTTGAACATCCATAACCTTATCGTGCGTAACCGTAAGGGTTGTGTGGTAGTGGTAAACAAGTGGGACCTCGTGGAGAAGGATAGCAACACCATGAAGGTGTGGCGTGAGTTCCTCGAGAAGAAGCTCGCTCCATTCAGCGATATTCCAATCATCTTCACATCAGTAATCAACAAGCAGCGTATCCTCGATGTGCTCCAGGCAGCAATTCGCGTATATGAGTCACGTAAGCGTCGTATCTCTACTTCAGAGCTTAACGAGTTCTTCTTGCCTCTTATCGAGAACTATCCTCCTGCAGCAACCAAGGGCAAGTACATCAAGATTAAGTATGTAACGCAGCTTCCAACGCCTACGCCACAGTTTGCATTCTTTGTGAATCTTCCACAGTACATCAAGGAGTCGTACCGTCGCTTCCTTGAGAACAAACTTCGTGAGCAGTGGGACTTCTCGGGAGTGCCTATTCAGATTTACTTCCGTCAAAAGTAATTTCTTGTGATAGTGGCGCATCTATGGCGCTTCAATCAAAAGCCTGAATGGAATGTACGTCAAAGTACTATCCATCCAGGCTTTTTTCATGTCAGCGCCATATCTACACCACTCTGACAAGAAATTTTTTGTGATAGCGGCGCATCTGCGACCTCTCAATCAATAGCCCGAATGGGAAATACGCTTAGTATGTCCCATCCGGGCTATTTTCATGTCGAGGCACATCTAACCCCTTCTGACAACAAATTGGGTTGTGGGGGTATTTAGGTCTGTGTGCTTACAATATCTATACTTCCCAAAAATAAAACAACAACACCCACCATTGCGGTGGGTGTTGTCATATCCGATCAACTTAAATTAGTTGAGGTTGAGGCGCTCAGCGCTATAGAGGTATCGCTTGATACTGCGCTTAGGAGT
>JAFZGE010000047.1 GCA_017555545.1 Alistipes sp. | reverse complement strand
TCGTAGTAGTATGGCTTGGTGTAGTACTTAAACGTCTCGGGGTCGTAGTTGTACAAATCGGTGGGTCGGTATGGGCCGCCGACAACAACATCTGTCACCTCCAACTCACACTTACCCTCCTTCTGAGTCTTGAACACCTCCGAATATACACCCGTAGTTACCACACCGCCGCTATAGCCAAATGTCACCACGATATACTCGGTGTTGGGATAGAGTGTATTGAGGTGCGAGGTCATCTCGCCCTTAAACTCATAGGTATAGTATGAGAACTCACCGAGCGCATAGTCGAGCAAAGTCTGGTCATCGTAACCTGCAGGCAAGTAGGATGTTGGCGTGATGAGCAAGACGTATGTCTCATCGGGATTCGTCGATGTAATCTTGAGGTCGGCAACACGCACATAGCAGTTTGTAACCTCGATATCTATCTCCATATCCGACTTACCCACCTCCTCAGTTGAGAAGTTGATGTATGATGGTTTGCCTACCACCTGCACGAAGCCATCGTACTCAGCTACGGGGTATACGAGTGCCGAGTAGAGGACATATGAGTCGAGCGATGTCGCCAAGACCTTGTCGCCCTTGTAGCAAATCTGCTCGAGGATATTCTCAATGGGGTGACCGCCTGCAAGGTTTGATGAACATGTTGCAATCCACTCATCTGCAATGAGTTTCATATAATCGTCATCGAACTCAACACCCTCACCTACATAGAGCTCATCATTAGCATCAACGATCTTAACGAGGTAGTAACCATCCCAGCCATTAGTCTTGATGTCGAGCTCCACGTCTGCGCCACTCACCTTAACATCAAGGCCAAAAGTGACATCCTGCAAGGGGGCATAGTCGGGCTGAATCGTTGTCCAGGCGATGTCGGTAATGGTCTCATACGATGCGCCATCCTCTGAGAACTGCACGCCGTAGATATACAAAACAGAGTTTACACCTGGGCGCACACTGTTCCACTGCACGCGCTGAGCACCCTTGAATACAATATTCGACGCCACCATGTACTCCTTGAGGTTCATTTTGTTAGCCAAGGCGCCACTCTCGAATGCCTCGTAGTCATCCTCCCAGAGCTGCTCGGCAGTCGCAATATTGTTGAACTGCAAGTATGACACCTCATCGAGGAACATAACATAGTACATATCAGCATCTTTGGGTGTCACCTGAGTGATAGCCTTCGATGCGTGCACCTCCTCGACAACGATGTCGAAAGAGGTCTCCTTCTGCTCGTTGTTATTAGGGTCATCAGGGGTTACGGGCGTCTCAGGCTGGTCGGGCTGACATGCCACGACAGCCACACCCATAACAGCGAGCGCAGCAAGATGCTTAAAGTAGTTTAAAATTCTCATGGAACGATATTTATCAATGTATTAGTAGTTTACGTATGTCTCGAGGTCTGCTGTGAACTCAATGAGGTGACCATCGAGCGTTACGAAGCGGACATTGTAGCTGCGCACGCCGTCGTTCTTGCCGAGACCGTGCTCATCGAGCTCGAATGTGTAGTCCTCGGTGCTGATGTCGAGCTTTGAACCCTCGAAGTTAATGTAGGGCTGATAGATCTTGCCGTTGTACAACTCGCAAACGAGCTCATTCTCATACTGATCGTAGAAGTAGAAATACTTATCGCTGCTGCTGATGCGCACCATCTCAACATAGATAGGCTCATAGTTGAGGGGAATGAGATCCACAACCTCCTTGTATATGATGCCCTCGATAGCACCTGTCCATGCAAGCTGGTAGATGTTACCCTCAAACTCCCACTCGATGTCGAATGTTGTTACACCCGCCTCGATGTCGTTCGCTACGGTAGCCTTTGCGCTTGTCATGTCGCCATAGCCGTCGCCATAGCCGTGTACGCAGTAAGTGATGTCGATTGTGCCTGCCTCAGATGAGTAGTCACCATCGGCGAGAGGCTTGCTGGGAAGGAGACCCTCGCCCTTGAAGCTAATCACATGACCCGCGAACTCATCAACCATGAAGATGATATCCTTCTGACCCTCCTTATCGTAGTGAACAGCTGCCGAGAGCGCCTCCACGGTGAATGTGAGGCCTGTCTCCTTCTCATAGATGAAGCCCTCTACTACGCCTGTCCAGTCGATAGTGATGTAGTCACCCTGCTCAGACTTGATGTAGCCGGTGATTGTTGTAGTGTTGTCCTCGTTGTGTACGAGTGTGATCTCTGCGTCTGAAAGTGCGCATGTCTGGTCATTGCCGGTGCTGAATGTAGACCATGTGCTGATAGCCTCGGCAGCATAGGTGTATGTACCCGCTGTGAGGAGGTCATCGTTGGGCGCAATCTCATCGTACATATCGAGCTCATGGTAGCGCGTGCCATCGATGTATAGCTGAAGGAAGAAGTTACCAATCATGTAGCGCTCAGCCTTCACGCTTACGGGAGTGAATGCTACGGGCTCTGCGGGTTTTACCTCGGGCACCATATCCAAAACGTGACCCGTGTATATAAACATGAACTCCGAACCATCCTCAGCTACAAGAGTCATATCGAAGTCGTAGTTATCGCCATCTACGGTTACAACAACCTCACCGTCAACAAACGTGAACTCCTCCTCAGTGTCGTAGTAAACAAGGAGGTTCTCCTCGACTGAGAAACCACCATTCGCTGCGCTGTATGTACCAGCCTGAAGAATCTCGTCGTCCTCATCGCCGACGAGCACAATGTTCAACTCCGTATTCTCCGAGTCATCAACAAAGGTCAATACGAAGATATTGTTCTCGAGGCCAAACTCCGCACTAGGAATGCGTGCCGCAGCTGCAAATGCCACCTTTGGTTCCTCTACGCTCGCAGCTGCCTGCTTCACCTCTACCTCGAGAGTCTGCTCGCCATAGGTTACGGTAATCACGCCCTCGCGTGCCTCGCCCGCGTTCTCCTTCACCTCGAACGCACCTGGGTGACGCAAATTGAGGTAGATCCACTCCTCAGCATTGGTTGAGAATGTAGGCGCGGGCTGCTGCGCGTGGTTGCGAGTTACCTCGTTTAGTTTCCAGGCGATATTGCCCTGGCCACCCTCTGCGGGGAACTCCATTACTGCGTCTGAGGTAAGCTCGAGAGCATACTCCTTGGGAGTGTCAGGAGTGTCGGGCTCACACGCCACGAATGCCATCGCGCAAATTGCGAGGACTGAACACAGGAAAAGTTTTGTAAGTTTCATAGTATTATAGTTTTAGTTATATGCTTCGCTAAAAACGCTTATCAAGCAAAGTTACGCAAAAAGAAAATAAAAAGCAAATCTTTGGGGAGAAAAGTAGGAGAATAGAAAGTATCCCTTGCGCTAATCGGCACAAGGGATACATGGCGGACAAAGCCCTTTGAGGAGTGGTTATAACTTGGTGAGGCGAGACTCACCATAAAAAAAAGGGTCGAAAAGGTTCTACAAGGGTCAAAAGGGGATTTTGACTCACCCTTCGACCTCTTTATAATCCTTAGCATGCGTTAGCTTGCGATGAACGCATAAATTATTAAAATTCTACTTATCATCTCTACTCTTAACTCTTGCATAATAGAGTTTTTCTCTGAAACCACCCTCTTCAAGGAAACGCCCCTCTATGTGTTTGATATAGTTATATATAAGATGCTCTGCTTGATACAGTAATACCAACACCATATTAGCAATAGTCTCATCATTGCGACTCTCAGCCAAAGCCACGAAATATAGACTATCACTATGCTCAATACCGAGGCGTCGCATCGCCATTTTCTCAGCAGATCCATCCTCCCAAAGTCGAAGACGCCTAGTACGAATATAATCTAAATAGTCCTCCTTAAGTTCCGCAAGACTTCCCCTCTAGACATTGAGCAGTTTTATCATCATCTCGTAGGAGGTAGATTTATCTACCGAGCCCTCAACGATGTTCTGCTTGCCCGAGCGTGCAGCTTGGAGCATTTGGTCGTAGGTGCGGTCACGCTTATCTATGAATCGCTCACAAAAATGATAGGTTAAATCATAGATAACCAGCGCCTTTTGATAACAAAGCAAGGAG
>JAFZGE010000046.1 GCA_017555545.1 Alistipes sp. | reverse complement strand
TTGGCAGCGATAACCTCGCCACAAACATCACCCACGATCTCCAACACGCGGCGGTATGAGTCGAGTGCATCCTCTGTATCCTGAGGTGCATAGTCGTACTCCTTAGCGTCAGCGAAGTTGCGCTCCTTGAGCTCGATGATCCTCTTCATCATAGGATGAGAGAGGTGATACTGCAAATCCTTATTATCTATATAAAAGTTAGCCATTGCTTCTCCTATTTTGAGTTCTGTTTGTAATACTTAATCATCTTGGGGATTACCTCCTCTACGCTACCTGTGATTGCGTAGTCGGCAATCTTGTTGATGGGAGCCTGGGGATCGGTGTTGATTGATACAATCATTGCCGAGCCATCCATACCCGCTGTGTGCTGAATCTGACCAGAGATACCGCAAGCGATGTAGAGCTTGGGGCGTACAGTAACACCTGTCTGGCCAATCTGACGCTCGTGCTCGGTGAAGCCTGCATCTACCGCAGCACGTGAAGCACCTACCTCACCACCGAGTACGTTTGCGAGCTCGTGTACAAGCTTGAAGCCCTCCTTTGAGCCTACGCCGTAGCCACCAGCAACGATAACTGAAGCACCCTTGATGTTAATCTTGCGCTCCTCGATGTGACGCTCTACGATGCGTACTGCGAGGTCTGTATCCTTAACCATGGGCTGCCACTCAATCTCGCGAACCTCGCCAGCGGCGGGTGTTGCAAGCGCCTCCTTGCGCATAACGCCCTCACGAACGGTTGCCATCTGTGGGCGGCACTCGGGGTTTACGATAGTAGCGATGATGTTACCGCCAAATGCGGGACGGATCTGGTAGAGGAGTGAGTCGTACTCCTTGCCGCTCTTAGCATCCTTGTGCTCGCCGATTACGAGCTCAGTACAGTCGGCAGTAAGACCGCTGTGGAGTGCAGAAGATACGCGTGGTGCGAAGTCGCGACCTACGGGTGTTGCGCCGAACAATGCAATCTGAGGCTTCTCCTGCTGGATGAGACCTACCATAACTGCTGTGTGGGGCAATGTGCGGAAGGGTGCGAAAATCTCGTTGTCGGCAACCCATACGGTGTCTGCACCATACTTTGCCAACTCGGGTGCTAGGTCTTTAACATTGTGACCGATAACCACAGCCTCGAGCTTTACGCCGAGCGTATTGGCCAACTCACGACCCTTTGTAAGGAGCTCCAACGATACGTCGGCAATCTCGCGCTCCTCGATCTCGATATATACAAATACGTTATTCATACTCTTAATTCTTAGGCGATTAACCGAGCGTGTGGCTCGCAATGAGTTCCTGCATGAGTGACTCGATATCCTTATCATCAGCTGTGAGAGACTTAGCCTCCTTAGCCTGGAATACGACGTTCTCAATCTTCTTAACCTTTGTGGGTGAACCGCTCAAACCAAGCTGCTCGGGGTCGGGGTTAACATCCGCTGCTGCGAACTCAACAATGTGCAAGTAGGGGCGCTCCTCGATGAATGCGTTCCACTGTGCATCAACGTTTGCCATCTCCGAAGTTGCGAGGGCGCGCTTATACTTCATCACACGCTTAGCATTGCGGGGACGGCACTCCTTAGCCGATGAGTTAACGGTGATAAGCGCGGGGAGTGGGCATACAACTACCTCTGAGCCACGCTCCAAGCGACGCTTGATGGTGATCTCTGTGTCGTTGATGTCAACGAGCTCCTCGGCGTATGTGATCTGTGGGAGGTCGAGCTTCTCAGCTACCTGGGGGCCTACCTGTGCGGTGTCACCGTCGATAGCCTGGCGACCTGCTACGATGATGTCGGGCTCAATCTTGCGAAGCGCCAACGACAATGCGTACGATGTAGCCAACGTATCAGAGCCTGCAAACTCCTTGCCTGAGAGCAAGTAACCGCCGTCAGCGCCACGGAACATAGCCTCGCGGATGACGTCGCTTGCGCGCTGGGGACCCATGGTCAATACGTAAACCTCTGAACCTGCGATGCGCTCCTTCATCTGAAGCGCCATTTCGAGGGCGTTGAGGTCCTCGGGGTTGAAGATTGCAGCGAGAGCAGCACGATTTACCGTACCCTCCGGAGTCATGGCGTCCTTGCCCACATTGCGTGTGTCGGGCACCTGCTTTGCCATAACTACAATTTTCTTAACTCTTTCCATAACTATATTAATATATGTATATTTATCACTCTCTGTAGGCTGTAACCCTCGGGATTTCAGCCGGGCAAAGATACTTATTTTTGCCTAATTGCTACTATTTCTACTCTACTAATTTGCGCTTCGTGCACTAATCGCTTAAGGTTTAAGTATTTGTGCGTAGTGTAAATTTGTCTGTTTTGCTCTTCGTTATCCGCGTATGTCGACATCAAGACGGCGGTAGCAGTTGATGAGATTGTACGCCATAACCTCGGGTCGGAAGCGTGATGCCTGGCGGCGTCCGAGGGCTATATATTGGTTACGTACCTCCTCATCTGTCATCAACGTGCGTATCGCTCCAACGAGCTCATCGCGGTTGTTCGGATTGACATATATCGCGGCGCTGTCTGCCACTTCCTCCATGCTCGATGAGCGTGTTGTAATTACTGGAGTACCCACGGCCATTGCTTCTGCAATGTTGGTGGCAAAGCCCTCGTAGCGCGATAAGTTGATATGTATCGCGGCGCGGTGGTAGATTGCTGGCATATCCTCATCGGCTACGCGCTCGAGGATGTGTACGCGTTTGCTTACGCCAAACTCACGCGCTGCACGCAGGAGTCTTGTCGTGTGCCATGTTGTGCGACCAACGATGACGTAGTGTACATCGGGGTCGAGCTGAGCGAGGATGTTGATAACCTTGATAAATGATCGGCGTTCGAGCTGCGAGCCTACGCTAAGTATATATCGCTCAGGAAGTTGGTATTGCTCCGCAACGGCCTCCAAATATGTGTCGTTAAGTTCCTCGGTGTAGCGTTTTGCCACGCCAGGATATACCACGTCAACCTTTTCGGGGTAGATGAGAAAGTGCTTGGTGATGTCGCGCTTCACGCACTCGCTAACCGCCACGATGCGGTCTACGCGATGAAGCATGCGGCTCATGTACAAGCGGTTTATGAGGTGCTCGGGGGAGTTGGTAAATGTGTTATCGTAGAGGAACTCCATGTTGTGTATGGTCACCACGCTGCGTATGTTGCGTGGTGTGAGACCCATAGGGATATGCTCTGCGAGGCCATGGTAAAGCTCTACGTTGCCGTTGTGTAGGTCATTTCCTATGCGCCAGATGCGCCATGGCAGGCGTAGTTTGCGCCACAATGCGCCATCGGGCTCCATTGTCTCTATGTTGTGGAGTCGCTCTATTGCTTCGTATGTGCGATGGGGTGCACGTAGGGGAATGTATGGGCGGAAATAGGTGTGTCGTGGCGCTGCAAGAGCCATCGCCTCGATGACAAGGCGGCTATATGCCCCGAACTCCTCGTGGTCGCTCATGGCACATCGCGCGTCGAAACCTATGGTAATACTACGTTTCATTTTTATTACTGCCTACATAGTAGTAGGCACATATATTTCGCAAATATAGTAATAAAAAATGAAAAAATGAAGGGCTGAGAGGGGTGATTGGGGAAATTAGTCTAATTAGGTTGTCGCATGGTTGGGTGGAACGCTAAATTGGGGACTGTTTGCTAAGTTCCTAAAGACTCTAAACTCTGTTCCGAAATGGGTAAAAAAAATGAGGCAACCGAAGGGTTCTCATGACATAGCCCGCATCTCGTAACCTCTTGGTTTCCAAGAGTGCGACCTGTGTCATACCCATCGATTGGCCTCTCCAACCTAAAACTACTAACCTAAATGAACCTTAAAACTTCGCTGCAAAGATAAGGGGTATTTTTTAATTGTGCAAATATTTTATTAAAAATTTTCAATAATTTTTGTAATTTTTTATCAAATCGCCTCTAGAGCGCTGTCTGAGAGGGGTTTGAGGAAATAGCGGTTGAGTGCTGTTTTTGGGCGAATTTGGGTGATTTTACGAATTTTGGGTCGAACTCCACCTCTCTCTGAACGCCTAAATCTCCAGATATTCCCCAATCTAAAACTCCTCTTTTGCCGTTTTTTTAGGAATCTTTGCGTCACACACCCTTATTTTTTTCTACTCTTCTCATTTCAATTACTGATTTTTTTTACTATCTTTGCGCTATTGTTTATATATAAGAGGTATAAAAGCAAACTAAAAATATAAAAACGTATAATTATGGGAAGAGCATTTGAGTATCGCAAGGCGAGAAAAATGAAGCGCTGGGGTCACATGGCGCGCGTATTTACGAAGATCGGTAAGGAGATTGAGATGGCTGTTAAGGCATCGGGTCCTGACCCTTCATCTAACCTCCGTCTCCGCCTTCTTATCCAGAACGCTAAGGCTGAGAACATGCCTAAGGAGAACGTGGAGCGTGCTATCAAGCGTGCAACAGATAAGGATGCTGCAGACTACAAGGAGATGATCTACGAGGGTTATGGCCCTCACGGTATCGCTGTGTTGGTAGAGACTGCTACTGATAACACAAACCGTACCGTAGCATCTGTACGTATGTACTTCAACAAGTATGGTGGTACACTTGGTACATCAGGTTCTGTAGGCTTCATGTTCGAGCACAAGTGCGTATTTAAGTTCAAGCCTACCGAGGGCGTAGACCTCGAGGAGATGGAGCTCGAGATGATCGACTTCGGCGTTGATGAGTTCTACGCTGAGGAGGGTGAGGTAACAGTATATGCTGCTTACGAGTCATTCGGTCAGATTCAGACATGGATTGAGTCTAAGGGCTACGAGCTCGTATCTGGTGAGGCAGTACGTGTTCCTACCGACACTAAGGAGCTTACTCCTGAGGAGCGTGAGGCTGTTAACAAGCTCATCGAGCACCTCGAGGAGGATGATGACGTTACAAACGTATACACAACAATGGCCGAGTCTGATGAGGACGAGGGCGATGAGGAGTAATATCTTCAACTAGTATTTATTATGGCAAAGTTCAACGAGTATAAGGGTCTTGACTTGGCTGGCGTAGCTAATGAGATGTTGGCACGCTGGACTAGCGATGACACCTTCCATAAGAGCATCACAACACGTGAGGGTCACCCCACGTTCGTATTCTATGAGGGTCCTCCCTCAGCAAATGGTATGCCCGGTATTCACCACGTTATGGCGCGTACCATCAAAGATGTGTTCTGCCGTTACAAGACACAGCAGGGCTACCTCGTACACCGTAAGGCGGGTTGGGATACACATGGTCTCCCCGTAGAGCTCGGCGTAGAGAAGAAACTCGGCATCACTAAGGAGGATATCGGCAAGAAGATCACCATCGAGGAGTACAACCAGCAGTGCCGCGAGGCCGTGATGGAGTTCACCGACGTATGGGAGGATCTTACACGCAAGATGGGCTACTGGGTGAACATGGATGATCCATATATCACCTATGACAACAAATTTATTGAGACATTGTGGTGGCTTTTGAAGCAGCTCTACGAGAAGAATCTTCTCTATAAGGGCTACACAATTCAGCCTTACTCACCCGCAGCGGGTACTGGTCTCTCGACACACGAGCTCAACCAGCCAGGTTGCTACCGCGATGTCAAGGACACCACATGCACCGCACAGTTCCGCATTCTCGAGCCTAAGGCTGAGATGGAGGGCTGGGGTACTCCCGTATTCCTCGCGTGGACAACAACACCTTGGACACTCCCATCGAACACAGCACTTTGCGTGGGTCCCAAGTACGACTACGTGGCAGTTCGCTCATATAACCCCTACACTGCAGAGAAGATTACTGCCGTTGTAGCAGAGCCACTTCTCTACTCTATCTTCAACAAGAAGGGCGAAGAGTTGAAGCTTGAGGACTACAAGGCCGGTGATAAGATTGTTCCATTTGAGGTTGTAGGCAAGTGGAAGGGTACAGAGCTCGAGGGCATGCGCTACGAGCAGCTCCTCCCATGGGTTAAGCCCGTTGAGGCAGACGAGAATGGCAACTGGACTGAGGCTTCGGCTAAGGCATTCCGTGTTATCCTCGGTGACTATGTTACTGTTGAGGATGGTACCGGTATCGTACACATCGCGCCTACATTCGGTGCTGATGATGCCTTCGTAGCACGCCAGGCTGGTATCCCCTCACTCTTTATGATCAACAAGCGCGGCGAGACACGCCCCATGGTTGACTTCACAGGTAAGTTCTTCCTCACTGAGGAGCTCGATGAGAAGTTTGTTAAGGAGTGTGTAAACGCTGAGTACAACGAGTATGAGGGTCGCTTTGTGAAGAATGCATACGACCCACAGTTCACAGTTGATGGTCGCTACGATGAGAAGGCTGCAGCAGCTGCTGAGAACCTCGACATCTACATCTCAATCCGCCTTAAGGAGACTAACAAGGTCTTCAAAATAGAGAAGCATACCCACAACTATCCACACTGCTGGCGTACAGACAAGCCCGTATTGTACTACCCCTTGGACTCATGGTTCATCCGCACAACAGCGCTTCGTGAGCGTATGATGGAGCTCAACAAGACCATCTACTGGAAGCCCGAGTCAACAGGTACAGGTCGCTTCGGTAAGTGGCTCGAGAATATCAACGACTGGAACCTCTCACGTTCACGCTTCTGGGGTACACCTCTTCCAATCTGGGCAACTGAGGATCGCACAGAATTGAAGTGCATCGGCTCTGTAGAGGAGCTGATGGGTGAGATCGAGAAGGCTGTAGCTGCTGGCGTGATGACCGAGAACCCATACAAGAACTTCGTTGTGGGTGATATGTCTAAGGAGAACTACTCTACTAAGAACATTGATCTCCACCGACCCTACGTGGATAATATCGTATTGGTATCATCTAAGGGTGAGCCTATGCGTCGTGAGCCCGACCTCATCGACGTATGGTTCGACTCAGGTGCTATGCCCTACGCTCAGGTACACTACCCCTTCGAGGCGAAGGAGGGATTCGACCAGATCTACCCTGCAGACTTCATCGCAGAGGGTGTTGACCAGACTCGTGGTTGGTTCTATACACTCCACGCTATCGCAACAATGCTCTTCGACTCTGTAGCATTCAAGAACATCATCTCTAACGGTTTGGTGCTCGACAAGAATGGTAATAAGATGTCTAAGCGTCTCGGTAACGCCGTAGATCCATTCGAGGTACTCAAAAAATATGGCGCTGATGCAACACGCTGGTACATGATCTCGAACTCACAGCCTTGGGATAACCTTAAGTTCGACGTCGATGGCGTTGACGAGTGCCGCCGTAAGTTCTTCGGTACACTCTACAACACATACTCATTCTTCGCACTCTACGCTAACATCGATGGCTTCACAGGCGCGGAGGCTGAGGTTCCCGTTGAGAACCGTCCCGAGATTGACCGTTGGATTTTGTCGGAGCTCAACTCTCTCATCCGCGATGTTACAGCATCACTTGAGGAGTATGACCCAACACCTGCAGCACGCCGCATCGACGCATTCGTAAACGAGAACCTCTCGAACTGGTACGTGCGTCTCAACCGTAAGCGCTTCTGGGGTGGCTCGATGAATGAGGATAAGCTCGCTGCATACCAGACACTCTACACTTGCTTGGAGACTGTCGCTATGCTCGCTGCGCCTATCGCACCATTCATCACCGACCGCATCTTCTGCGACCTTAATGCAGCAAGTGGCCGCCACACAGAGTCTTCAGTACACCTCGCAGAGTATCCTAAGTGCAACGAGGCGCTCATCAACCGTGAGCTCGAGGCACGCACAGCACTCTCACAGCAGGTGTCATCTATGGTACTCGCATTGCGCCGCAAGGTGAATATCAACGTGCGTAAGCCACTCTCTAAGATTATCATCCCCGTACTCGATAAGGAGATGGCAGCACGCATTGAGGCTGTACGCGCACTTATCATGAACGAGGTGAACATCAAGGATGTTGAGCTTATCTCTGATACAACAGGCATCATCACTAAGCGCATCAAGCTAAACTTTAAGCACTTCTGCCAGCGCTACGCACCTCACGCCAAGGCTATGTCGGCACTTATCGCTCAGTTCACTCAGGAGCAGATTGCCGAGATCGAGGCTAACGAGGAGACATCACTCGAGCTTAACGGCGAGAAGGTTGTTGTTACAGCTGCAGACTTCGAGATCACATCGGAGGATATGCCAGGCTGGTTGGTAGCATCTGAGGGTAAGCTTACCGTAGCCCTCGATATCACCATCACCGAGGAGTTGCGCCGCGAGGGTGTTGCACGTGAGCTTGTAAACCGTATCCAGAACATCCGTAAGGACTCTGGCTTCGAGGTTACCGACAAGATTCGCGTTGAGATTGAGTCTAACGACCTCACAGCACCCGCTGTAGAGAGCTTTGCACAGTACATTGCACAGCAGACACTCGCTGTAGATGTTAAGATTGCAGCAGCTCCCGCAGGTGACTTCGTTGTCGACGCTGACATCGATGAGGTAGCTCTCAAGATCGCAGTTACTAAGGCTTAATAGCCCGATATAACAAACCCCAAGAGTGCAGTCCCCATGGGCTGCACTCTTTTATTATACATAGGTATAAAACGCTTCGCTTCGTGGGGAGGTTTCGCCTTAATGGGGCGAGCTTAAAGACTCTTTGTGGTGCGGGCTTACGCTCTTCTTTCTATTATATTTATCTTTTTTAGCGAAGAATATTTGCAGGTTTCATAATTTTTGCGTAACTTCGCTTATTATAAGATAATAACCGTACTAAAATATACGATTATGGCTGAGGAGAAGACACGTTACAATGACGCTGAACTTGAGGAGTTCCGTCTATTGATTGAGCAGAAATTGGCGTCTGCACGCGCCGACTATGATATGTTGCGTACCGCTACAAGCAACGAGAACGACACAGAGGACTCATCGCCCACATTCAAGGTGATGGAGGAGGGTGCTACAACTCTCTCTCGCGAGGAGTATGGCTCACTCGCGCAGCGCCAGGCTAAGTTCATCCGCAACCTCGAGATGGCACTCGTGCGCATCAAGAACAAGACATACGGTGTCTGCAAGACTACAGGCAAGCTCATCCCACGTGAGCGTCTACTCCGTGTGCCACATGCGACTGAGTGTATTGAAGCAAAACAAGCCCGCAAGTAATTTGGCGCTATAAGGCAGACATCTACTGCCGCTAACAAAAACAAATGCGGATAGGTAGTACGTTTTAGTACAACCTATCCGCATTTTTTTTGCCGAGCGTTGTATCTGCAGCCTTCTACCACCAAATTAAATTTCTTGTGATAAGGGGTCGATTGCTACCCCTAACTAAAAAGGCGACAATGGGACGTACGTTAAAGTACTACCCATCGTCGCCTTTTTCGCCGAGTGTTGCACTCGGCGCCCTTCTGACAAGAAATTGGTCGTGGGGCTAATGAAAGTTGTTGTTTAGAGAGATTAAGGAGATTAAGGAAATTAAGGAGTTTAGTGTACACACTCTCTAAGTTCCTTAAACTCCCTAAATTCTCTCTTGTCTCTTAAAACACAAAAAAGGCTGTTGCGTTACGCAACAGCCTCTCTGTATTAAGGCGTTATCCGATTACTCGGTCTTGATATCCTTGTTTACATTCTTTGAGCCTACCAATGCGTAGTAGAGCAAGAATGCAAGACCTGCAACGATTACCCAGTAGCTTGTCAAGTAGTTGCCAGTCCAGTCAACGATACCGTTCTGCAACAATGGCAAGATACCGCCACCGCAAACCAATGCCATGAAAATGCCCGAAGCGCGCTCAGTATACTTGCCCAAGCCCTCAACTGCAAGGTTGAAGATGCCGCCCCACATAACCGATGTACAGAGACCGCACAATACCAACAACGCAGCGTTAACGGGTACCTCGGCCATGCCGAAGCCCTCAGTGCCCTTGAACACGGGGAGGTTAACAGTATTTGCTGGGTCGAGAACCATTGCGCCACCAACCAATACGAGGCCGAGGAGCGATACTGCTGTAAGCATAGCCTTAGCCGAGAACTTTGCACCAAGTGCTGCACCAGCCAAGCGGCCGAAGAACATCAACAACCAGTATGTTGCTGCAACTGTAGCTGCGATACCCTCAGCATTGCCCGCTGCAACGTCTAGACCGCCATTCTGCAACCACTTCTGCAATACGTTAGGAATACCCACCTCTACACCTACATAGATAAAGATTGCGATAGCGCCCAACACGAAGTGACGGAATGACATAGGGCCAACCTTTGACTCCTCCTTGGTTGATGCTGCCTTCTCAACATGCTCATTCTCAGGAATCTGAGTGAAGAGGATAACAACGAATGCGAGGGCGAAGATTGTCAATGCGATGAACATCAAGGGGAATACCTGCTTGATCTCGGCGTTGGTGATGCTAGGCACGAAGACGCCAGTGAGGAAGATCACGGCAGTACCCATGAATGAGTTGAACGAGCCACCCACCTGCAAGAGCTGGTTACCACGGTTACCACCGCCAGCGAGCTTGTTCAACATGGGGTTAACAACGATGTTAAGCATACACATTGAGAAGCCTGCGATGAAGGCACCGAGGAGGTATACACCAAATGCGAGGTTGCCATCCAAGAGACCTGCGATAGTCTGCACGCCAACGCCTGTGAAGCCTACTACAACTGCAGCCAAAGCTGTAAATTTGTAGCCACGCTTCTGGAGGAGGTTACCTGCGGGGATACCCATACATGCGTATGCGATGAAGTTGGCGAATACGCCAAGTGTACCCATCCAGTTTGCTACGTCAAACTGATTCTTGAGAACATCACCCATGGGCGATGCGAGGTTGGTTACGAACGAGATCATTCCGAAGAGCAGAATCATCACGATGATAGCCAATACATTACTCTTTTTTGTACTCATGATTTTATTTAGTTAGATTGTTATTCAGTTATTTAGGTTGGTCTGTTAGGACTATTTATCGCGCTCTGCAACGAAGGTGCAGAGGTTTAATAATGCCTTGCGGTAGGGCGTGTCCTCGTACTTCGATACGAGGTGCATAGCACGCGAGAGGTATGCCTGCATAGTCTCTGTTGCGCGCTCTATACCACCTTCGTCGTGTACCATGTTGTGCAATGTATCGAGTGCCTCGTTATCCTTGTCACATCGCTCGATAAGTGCGATTATTGCTTTACGCTCCTCCTCTGTTTTGCGCTCCATAACCTCTATGAGCGGAAGGGTAATCTTATGCTCGCGGAGGTCGTTGTTTACAGGCTTGCCGGTGTTGTTCGCGCGGTTGTAGTCGAGGATGTCATCCTGAATCTGGAAGGCGATGCCTATAGCCTCGCCAAACTTGCGCATGCGGTCAATATCTTCGCGCTGTGCACCGAGCGAAAGAGCACCGAGTGCAGCACATACACCAAGAAGGCTTGCCGTCTTCTGGTAGATGATTGTGAAGTAGTCCTCGCGTGTGGTATCGAGGCTCTTAGCGTGCTGGCTCTGAAGTACTTCGCCCTCGCAGAGTGCTGCCATTGCAGAGCCCACGTACGACACGATGTCGTACTGTGCTGATGCCATGCCGATGGACATTACGCGTGCGAGGATAAAGTCTCCAAGGATGATTGCGAGGTTGCTCTGCCACTTTGCATTCACAGAGGGCTTGCCGCGGCGCTCATCTGCCGAGTCGAGTACGTCATCGTGGATGAGAGATGCTGTGTGAATCATCTCCATCATAAGTGCCGCGAGGTATGTGCGCTTTGTGCAGTTGCGCTCATCGGGGCGGTATGCAGCGCCTGTGCATGTCAAGGCTGAGAGCATTGTGAGGATGGGGCGTATACCCTTGCCACGCGATGATAGTGCGTAGGTTAGCATCTCCTGAAGCATCTCGCCCTCGGCATTGAAGTTGTCGGCAACGAACTGGTCGAATGCTTCGAGGTCTGCGCTGATAGGTCTGCGTATGTCGTCAATTGTAATCATACTAATATAGGGTCAAAGTATTAGGCAAAGATAGTGTTTTTTTTATGAGAAAGGATTGAAAAACGCACTTTTTTTCGTAACTTTGGGCGATTTATTATTTTAATATAACCTACAGAGGTTTAGGACAATGAATTTTTCTGGTAACGATATAGTACGCTACTCCTTCGCATGGTGGATGAGTAAGCTGCTCCCATGGGGTGTTGCTTTGGTGCTCTTCTGGGCTATTAGCGCACTCTTCTTTAATCCACAATTCGATGATAAGTCGCTGGGACAAGGCGATATAGCGCAGTATTCGGGTATGTCGGCAGACATCCATGCACACCGCGAGGCTACGGGGGAAGATCCCCAGTGGACGGGAGGTATGTTCTCGGGTATGCCAGCCTATCTTATCGATGTGGAGTACCCCACGCAGGATGTTAAGCAGACCATTGGCGGTGTTGTCAAGACTATTGGCGACCCCATGAATATGATATTCTTCGCTATGCTCCTTATGATGGTTGCCGTGGTGCTTATGGGCGTTAACCCATGGGTGGGCATCATCGCAGGCTTGGCATATGGTCTCTCGACCTACTTTTTCCTCATCATCGATGCGGGCCACATCACCAAGATGTGGGCGTTGGTCTATGCGCCACCTCTGGTGGGTGCTGTGTGGTACGCTCTGCGCAAAAATATGTGGGTGGGCTCGGCCCTTGCGGCATTGTTCGGCTCATTGGAGCTCGGTGCTAACCACCCTCAGATTACTTACTACTTCTTGTTTGCTTGCATCGCATTATGGATTAGTGAGTTAGTTTGCTCGATTGTAGCAAAGCGCGTCAAGAAGTTTATGCTTGCTACGGCGGTGTTGGCTGTGGCGGCGGTGTTGGCTGTAGGCTCAAACTTTGCACCATTGTACTACACACTTGAGCATAAGGATAGCACATCGCGTGGCGGCTCGGAGATTGTGGATGAGGAGTCTGCACGTCAGGCAAAGATTGAGTACAATACCATGTGGAGCTACGGCAAGGCTGAGAGCTTCAATATGCTTGTTCCCAACTATATGGGCTCAAGTTCGATGGATGTAGATGATAGGGTAGAGGCCTATTTTGCAAGTGAGGCTACTCAGGATGCGCTCTTTAATGCTGCGATGGATGATGTTGTGGCCGTGTACCAGGAGTATGATCCTGGCATCACCTATGACGACATCTTGTACTACGCCGAGACAGATGATCAGCTCTATGGCGATATCATGTGGTTCTACCAAAATAAGGCGAATGCTACCTATGCTGCCTCAACGAACTATTGGGGAGCCCAGCCCTTCACTGCGGGTCCTACATACCTCGGTATTGTCGTTATCTTCCTCGCTATTGTGGGCATCGTGCTTGCTCCAAACGCCTACCGCTGGTGGTTGTTGGCTGTGAGCCTCTTTGCTATCTTGTTGGCGTGGGGTAGCAACTTTATGGGCTTCTACGAGGTAATGTACGACCTCCTCCCTGGCTACGATAACTTCCGTACCGTATCTATGGCGCTTGTTGTTGTGGAGTGGAGTGTTCCATTGTTTGCTGCTATCGCCTTGTGGCGTCTGCTTAGTGACGAGGTTACGGCAAAGATGAAGTATATCGCCTTGGGTGTCGCAGTAGCGGTTGTAGTCTTGCTTATCATCGTTATGGCGCTCGTTGCCGACTATGGTATGGTCACTTTTACTGAGACTGTGGGTAGCGGCTACTGGGTCGAGCAGTTGCGCCTTATTGTCGAGGATGTGCGTCGCGAGGCCTTTATGTCGGATGCCTTCCGCGCCTTGGGTTATGCAGCCTTCACAGCGGGTGTTATTGTGGCGTACCTCTTCCTTGCGAAGCGCTATGCAGATAAGCGTTCGGTGCTTGCCGTTGCGATGTTGGCGTTGGTTGGAGCATTTGTCGTTGCCGACCTTGGTGGTGTCGATAGCCGCTATATCAACGAGGATAAGTGGACAAATAATTCACCTACTCAGGTTGCGCCCTCGAAGGCCGATAGAGAGATTCTCGCAGATGAGGAACTTGGTTTCCGTGTCTTTGATGCAGACCACGTAGGAAGTGCTCACGCCTCGAACTTCCACCGCTCGGTAGATGGCTACCACGGTGCAAAGTTGCAGCGTTATGAGGATGTGCTCCAGAAGTATATCTACGCTTCGGATAAGGAGATATTGGCGATGCTAAATACGAAGTATATCATCTCGGGTGGTAAGGTCTACGATAACTACACCTTTGGTGCTGCATGGTTTGTGGAGAGCGCAGAGAGTGTTAAGACCCCTGCCGAGGAGCTCACTACAATCGGCATGGTAGATCTTGCAACTACGGCTGTGGTGAACGAGGCTATCGATGGCCTTGATGTGTGGTACGACGCTTCGGGCGATATAGAGTTGGTTGAGTATGCTCCAAACTACCTCAAGTATGAGTACACAGCCCCAACTGAGGCGTTGTGCGTATTCTCGGAGATATACTATCCCAATGGCTGGACTGCATATATCGACGGCAAGGAGGCTGACTACTTTTCGGTTAACTACATCCTTCGAGGCATGCTCTTGCCCGAGGGTGAGCACACCGTAGAGTGGCGCTTTAGAGCCCCCAACTGGACTATGGCAACGACAATCACGGGTGTTGCATCGTGGTTGATACTCCTTGCGTTGGTGGCGCTTGCTGCCGTGGGTATCTACCGCGCAATTAGAGAGAAAAAAAGTGTAAACGAATAAATTATAGATAGTTATGTCTGAGGGAAGAGACAAGAGATTGAGCCGCAAGGTGCGTCGCTCGTATGTCATATCAACAATAAGCATTGCGTTGGTGCTATTCATGCTAGGCGTGGTTAGCTATGTCACATTCACAGCCCTTACCGCAGCACAGAAGTTGCAGCAGGGTGTGGTGGTATCGGTGGAGGTTGCTGATGACCTGGCGGAGGAGCAGTCAGCACAGATTGTTGAGGCTATTGAGGCTACGGCAATGGCGACTGATGTGCGCTATATGTCTAAGGATGAGAAGTTTGATGATGAGGCGTTCCGTGAGCAGTTCGAGGTGGATCTCGACCTGTTGTTGGGTGAAAATCCCTTGCGCAATAGCTATGAGGTTACGCTCGGCGAGGCATATGCCGATAGAACCTCTGTGGATAAGTTCTTGACCACTATCGAGGAGATTGAGGGTGTGGAGTATATCGCTGTGCCTCCCGTTGATGTTGTCGAGAGCATGCACGACACGTTGTCATATGTGACCGTAGGCTTGCTTGTCTTTCTTGCCGTGTTGCTCGTTATCTCGTTGTTGCTTTTGAATAACACTATC
>JAFZGE010000045.1 GCA_017555545.1 Alistipes sp. | reverse complement strand
CTTAAAGTTTTACTCCAAAGTCCGCTGACTACTTCTTCTGGTAACCAGAGAATGGATGAACAGATACAAGATAGATTGCGCCGTAGCGTGTGCTACCTGAGAACTTGGGATGTGAGTTACCATCGCCAATGCTTACTGAGTACTCGTTCAAGAGCTGTGTCTTAGGCTCCTTATCGAAGTCATCAGAGTCGGTAAGCCATACGCGAGTGAGAAGGCCTGTAGCATTGTCAATCTCATAACCCCAAATGGTCACAGCGTGGTGCAATGACATGATGTCTGCGCTGAGCGATACAGTAAGGCTCGCCATACCGTGCTCGAAAGCCGTAACAATAAGGTCGCTCACATACTTCAAGCGCTCCTGACCCTTAAGGTCTGAGCCCTGACCCCAGAGGTAGTAGTTGTTATAGCATACGGTGTATGTGTATGCAGTTGCGAAGGTGTCATAAGAGAAATAGTCATAACCGCAGTACATATACTTCTCCACATCGCTCCAGATGCTCTTCCAGTAGCCACCATCTACAAGAGGTACAGCCTGTGAACCAGACGATGCGTACTCACCACCGTTGAGCTTATTCTCGAAATACCAAGGAATAGCCTGCTCTACGTGGCCACCCTTGTTGTTGTTCCAACCGTCGTGGTACAACTCCATCAACGCAAGCTCGTATGGTGCAAAGTTGCCGTAGTACTTAGTACCTGGGCCATCGATAGCACCAGCGGGGAGTGTGCCGCCCTGCGCTACATAGCGATCCTGGAACCACTGAATCATGTTAGATGCAGCAGCAGCCCAGCACATGTTGATGTCGCCATTGTCGCCCGCACCCTTCTTGTTTACGTCGTACCAACCAGATGAGATTGTAACGCCGTCAGCAAACACGATAGTCTTACCTGTATCGGTAACAGCCTCAGCAGTGATAGTAACCTCGTTCGACTTCATAGAGCCCTTCTCGGCATATGCAGTGTAAGTACCAGCAGATGTAGTCGAAAACTTGTTGCCGTTGAGCTTAGCGCCGTTAACGTAGATGGTTGAGGCGTTTGTAACATCTGCACCATCCTGCGATACGGTGAACTTAACGCTCTCCACGCCATTAGCCTTGATTGTTGTGCCCGATGCAGCGAGTGTGATGGGCTTCTCCTCCTCAACGATGTTCATGCGAGCAGTAACCTCTACGCTATTGGTCTGAGCACCCTCGTACATAGCGTAGAATGTGTAGACACCAGCCTCGGTAGTAGTAAACTCCTTACCTGCGAGCTTAGAGTCATCCGCAGCATTGTAGATCTCGTAGTTGCCAGCCTCCTTGCCGTTAACCTTAAGGCTGAATGTAGCCTTCTCAACGCCGTCAGCCTTGATTGAGGCGGGAGATACGCTGAATACTACCTCCTTCTGTGCAGGCTCATCGCCACCGTTGTTGTTACCCTTCTCCTTAGCGAGGATTGTGAGTGTCTGCGACTTTGCGTTGCCATACTTAGCATAGAACGAGTACTCGCCAGCATACTTAGTCTTGAAGGTGTTACCCTCGAGTGCCTCATGAGTCTCAGCGAAGTAGATAGTGGCATTCTCCATAGCGTCGCCATTGTTGTCCTCCACAGCAAATGTCACAACATCTGCACCGTCAGCCACGATCTCCGCCTTATCAGCCGAGAGCTTGATGGTTTGTATTACGGGGTCAATGACTGTAGGGTCGCAAGCCACAATGCCCACGAGTGCAACCAAAGCAAAAATGATTTTCTTCATAAAAGTCTATTGAAACATTAGAGACATATGGCAAGACCTAAGCCCTGCCATACACCTCAATTACTTATTTTACGCGCTTAAGTACGATATCTGATGTTGCCAATGCCCATGGCTCAGTACCGTAGCGGAATACTGCAGGACGGTAGATACCGTAGCCAAACTCCTCACCTGACTGGCAAGCACCAATGGTGATTGTGTTGCCGTCAGCAGATACTGTAACAGGGAATGTAGCGGGAGCTGTGAAGCCATTCTGGATGTCAGCACCGAAGAAGTAGAATGTGCCGTCAGAAGCCCAGTTGTAGAAGTACTCGCCGCGTGATGAAGGCATGGTGACTACGCCACCCTCGCCAATCTCGAGGAATACCTTTGGACCGAAGTCGCGGAGTGCGAGCTGTGGGTTGTTTGCCCAGTATGAGCTTGCGTCCTTAAGGTCTGCAGGCGAGTAGTAAGGCATAGGTTTGTGTGTGCCGTCAGCCTCAACATTGAAGGGCCAGCCCTGGATTACGAGGCGGTTGTGGCTGCGGTAGTAGTCAGCCGAAGCGTCGTCAGCACCCTGAGCAATTGTAACCTTCGCATTGTAGATACTTACCTCCTTGCTATTGAACTGAACGAGTGAATACGACACCTCCCACTCGCCAAGGAGTGATGTGAAGAGGTCTGACTCCACGCGTGCAGGCACGGGCTTCGCTGGTGTTGTGGCCGAGGTAACCTTCAATGTCTCGAGCTTCTCAGCATTCTTAACGCTGATGAGCGCTACGTACTCAACCTCGGGGAACAAATCCTCCTGCTTGAGTGTAAGACCAGTAGTGCGGATTGCCTCTATCTGCTCTGCGCTGAGTGCCATACCGAACATATCAGCAATCTGCTCATCGCTATAACCATTCTTACGCTCTGCATCTACGTCAGCCTTAGTGTTGAACGCAAACTTTACTGTTGCAGCATCTGCTGAGTAGAGGTTAAGGTTGAGTGTGCAGTAGCCATTCTCCTGTGCCGCTGTGAGCGATGCCTCAACTACGGGAGCTGTACTTGATGGCTCGAGTGTTGTAAAGGGCACGAGTGAGAGTGACTGAGCACCCTTATTATCGTTTACCAAGATGTGGCAGATATACTCTGTCGATGGCTCGAGACCAGACCATACAGCCTCATTAGCACCAGTAAGCTGCCATGAGCCTGCTGAGGGGTATGCTACGAGCGTTGCAAGCATAGACTCACCATAGCCTGCCACGATGCTGTCAGACCACGCCTTGTCGCGAACAAGGATGTAGTAATCTACAACGCTGCTGTCGGGCACGGTCTTGATGTTTACAGATGTAGATGTGATCTCAGTAAGCTCAGTTGTAAGACCCGCTGTAGATACGGGGCGCTTGGGTGTGCGAGTGGTCTTGTAGAAGATGTCACCCACTACGGTCTGACCCTCTGCGATAGCTGCGATAACGTAGTAGTCGCTATCCTCACGCACATTCATGTTATATGAGCCATATGTGCCACCATCTACCCAGTCAACTGTAATCTCACCCTTAGAAGTAATACCGATACCCGTCATAGAGATGTACTCCTCGGGAGTAAGGTTGTTGTACTCGAGGTATGCCTTGTCAATACACTGGAATACGTAGCTACCAGGGATGTTGATAGAGAATGAGATGGTGTCGTAGGTTGTGCTGTGGATAACGATGGGGTTATCTACGCCATCATCGGGAGTAGTAAACTTAAGAGTCTTGGGAGTGCTCTGCGCCTCACCTGCACGCAACACAGCATAGAGTGTATAGTTTGTGTTGTCGTTAAGGTCTGACACTGTGATTGTAGCCTTGTCCTGAACCTCAACAGAGTTCAACGAGTAGAGCTGGTCAATCTTTGGAGCGTCGTAGCCCTCAGCCACTACAGCGTAGCCGAGCTCACCTGCGACGGTTGTAGTAACCTCGAAAGTAAATGAGTCGAATGTCAACTCTGTCTGAGTGAGTGTAAGCTCAGGTTTCTCAGTGTTTACAGGGTCATTGCCTGGACCTGGCTGATTCTGTTCTGGAGTGTCGGGGTTACAACCCACAACGAGTGCACTAGCGAGGAGTGCCCACAAAAAGTTTAGTTTTCTCATGGTTTTTTAGTTTTGGTTTATAAATTTTCGTTCTTTGTTTCACACACAAAGTGTAATAACACTTTACGCCGCGAATGTAACAAAAAAAATTGTAACAACAAAAAAATGAGAGGAAAAGGGAAAGAGTTAGGGAGTTTAGGGAGTTTAAGGAGTTTAAGGAGTTTAAGGTAATTAGCGACCACCCCACCCTAAACTCTCTAAACTCTCTAACTACCCTACCCATCCTCACTCCCCCAATTTCTTGTCAGAGTGGTGCAGATGTGGCGCTAATATGAAAAAACCACCGATGGGTCGCACACCCCCAATTTCTTGTCAGAAGGGGTTAGCTATGGCCTCGATAAAGAGAAAGAGCTGATGGGTCGCACCCCCAATTTCTTGTCAGAGTGGTGCAGATGTGGCGCTGATATGAAAAAACCACCGATGGGTAGTACTTGGCGTACGTCCCATTGGTGGTTTTGATTGAAGCGTCGCAAATGCGCCGCTATCACAAGAAATTGTGAAATTATCGGCCTGATTCTGCGATTTTATGTCGAATCATATTGTTAAGGTCATCCGACTGGAGAAGCTCCTCGAGTGTGAGGTGCATGCGGTAACGCCAGTAGTGGCGAGAGTTCGCAGGCACGTTGATGCGCTCATCATGTGGATTCTCGCGACGGAGGTTGCCATCCATAGCAATCCAATCCTGGAGAGGAAGCACGGTGAGCATTGCGGGTGACTTGAGGTGCATAGATACTACCTGCTCGCAGATCCAAGGCTCACAGAAGTAAGGAGCCTCGCCCCATGCGCCGAGCACGTGGTTGTAGAAGCGCTGAGTAACACCGCGATCCTCCTCCCACCATGCACGGAGCGGATTCATGTCGTGAGTACCTGTTGTGCAGATTGAGAGGTATGGGTAGTCATATGTTGAACCGAACTCCACCTTAGGATCCTTAGGCATGCGCTGAATCTCAAGAGAGAGAATCTGCTCGCCAGACATCACTGAAGGCACGCAGTCGGGAATCATACCGAGATCCTCGCCACACACGAGCATGCCAGTAGCCTCGGTGAGAGGTGGCAACTTCTTGAGCGCCTCCCACTTCCAGAAGTCGTTGTGGCGGCGGTAGAAGAAGTCATTGTAGAGGCGGTTGTATGCCTCCTTCTGGTCATCCGAGAGCCAGCGGTAGCAGTCGGTATTGTATGCCGAGATGCGAGGATGGTAGTGACCGAGCTTAATCTTATCCTCAACGAAGAGCATGTTATCAGTCTCGGCGATATTACCTACGTGCCAGTGCTCGAAGTTGAAGCCGTAGCCACGAATCTCATCCACGCTATAGGGCAATGCGGGGTTGAAGCGACCAAGGAGCGCATTTACAGCGTTCAATGGAATCTCCCAAATGCGGAAGAAGCCCAAGATGTGATCGATGCGGTATGCGTCGAAGTACTCCGCCATCTTCACGAAACGTGCCTTCCACCATGCATAGCCATCCTCGGCCATCTTTGCCCAGTTGTATGTTGGGAAGCCCCAGTTCTGACCCATTACAGAGAAGTCATCGGGTGGAGCACCCGCTGAAGAGTCCATGTTGAAGAGCTCGGGGTATACCCATGCGTCAACACTTGTGCGAGAGATACCAATTGGAATATCACCCTTGAGTACTACACCCTTAGAGTGTGCATAGTCGCGTACCTCGCGCAACTGCTTTGAGAGGTGGTACTGCACGAAGTAGTGGAATGCCACAGCCTCGGGGTTCTCCTTCTCATATTTTGTAGCCTTAGCCTTTGTATACTTTGCCATACCCCCCCACTTCGAGAAGTCGGGAGTGTGCTTAGCGTCGCGCAATGCTGAGAATACAGCATATGGGCGCAACCACTCCTCGTTAGCTGCGAGGAATGCCTTGAACTCCTTAGATGCGAGAGTCTTCTTGCCATCCTGAGCAAAAACAAGACGGAGGTACTCATTCTTAGCGTTGTTTACGCGCTCGTAGTCTACATTGGGCAACGAGTTAAGCTCCTTGCCGAGTGCCTCATAGCGTGCCATAGCCTCCTTATCCTTGAGCTCGCCTACGTGTGGCAAGTGTAAGAACTGTGGGTGGAGTGCGAATGTAGAGTTTGCGTTGTAGGGGTAAGAGTCCTCCCATGTACCGAACATAGTGGTATCGTTGATGGGAAGAATCTGGATAATTGACTGACCAGTTGCTGCAGCCCAATCTACCATAAGGCGGATGTCGTTGAACTCACCGACACCGAAGCTATCCTTCGAGCGGAGTGAGAATACGGGGATTGCAACACCCGCACCACGCCATGGTGCCATATCGAAGTGGGGACGCAAGCCCTCAACTACAAGTGCCTCACCCTCAGCTACGGGGTGATTGAAGAAATAGTTATCGCCAGACTGCCATGCCACAGGCTCACCCGATGCTGTGTCTACGATAACGAACTTGTATGCGAAGCCCGCCTTGGGTGCCTTAACGCGTGCACTCCAGATGGGGTACTGTGCATCGCTCATCTCTACGCCCTTCTTAACATCCCAGTTACCGAGCGCCTTGCCGTCACCTACCAACACCACGTGCTGTGAGGGGCGAACTACTGCGATATCAGCGCGGAAGGTGATGTAACCCGCAGCAACGGGCTGCGCCTTCTTTGCCTTAGCACGGCGGAATACGCCATCGGTAAACATTGATGAGTGGAACGAGCGGTCGAAGGGCATATCGTGCCAACGGTCGAGGACTGATACGTTCTCAGCCTTCTTGTCGAGGGTCAAGTGGCGCAATTTACCACCCCACTCCTTGCGGAGTACGGTATCAGCGTAGCGCACCTCGTAGCGATATGCAACCTCTGTTGCTGCTGTCAACTTAAGCGACGCCTCCCAGCGACCATCGCCCACATAGTGCATGGGATAGGCCTTCTCGCGTCCTGAATCTACAACAGCGTATAGCTCCTCGCCATAGGCCGTCATATACTCCAATCTTAAATTCAGTGTCATAATTGTTATGTTTTAGTGATATTATTGTTCCTTATTTAGATGAGTGCCTCGTGCAACTCCTTGCAGCTCTCCTCAGGGTTGTGGGCATTGAAGTGATAGCCCTGCCAGCCCTCTGCTATCGCCGCCTCAATGTTCTCCTTGCGGTCATCGATGAAAAGTGTCTCGGCGGGATCGAGCTCGTAACGTGTTGTCAGCGTGGTGTAAATAGCGGGATCTGGCTTCACGATATGCTCCTCGCACGATACAACATCGCCCTCAAAGTTTGAGTATACCTCCTGTTCGCGCAAGAACTCTATAAACTCCTTCGACATATTCGACAACACATAGAGTCTGTAGCCCTTAGCCTTCAACGCCTCGATAAGCGCCTTGGTTGCGGGAATGGCCTCCTGCGTGAGGATTGAGCGATGAAGATTTGCTGCAGCTAGCTCACGGTCACAACTGTTGTACTCGGCAAGCGACGTGATAACCTCATCATACGACACAACGCCACGGTCATACTCCTCCCAAAACTCTGGCATCTTGGGGAGCATGATATAAGAAAAGAATTTGATAAATTCGGGTTCGAACTTTCTTGGGTCACGCGCAAAGACCACACCGCCCAAGTCGAAAACTATATTCTTAACATTTTCCATAGTCACAAATGTAAGAATTTTCGTTGAGAAATGCAAAACTATGCAATACTTTTTTACCGAATGGTAAATTATGCAAGATGAGTGGAGCAAAAATACAAAGGGATTAAGGCAAGCAAAAGGGTCTGAAATGTTCAAAAAGGGTCAAAGGAGAAACGCCCCCTTGACCCCTTCTAAACCTTTTGAACTCTTTCGAGCCTTTATAAAATAAGCCCTCTATCCAAGCACGTTCTCCTGGTTAACGCACTTCAAAATTGTAGAGCGCAAAGCCTCGACAATCGACTGCTTAACATAGGTGCGACTAACGGCCAAAGCGACACGTCGCGATGTGGCGTTTTTGGCAATACTTTTGACTCTATTTCTACGCGATAATGGGATAAATTCGAGAGCCATTTCGGGGATAATTGTCATACAAGTTGTGCAATCAACCCTGCGCATAAGCGTATCCAACGAGCCCGATTCAAAGTAAAAATGCGAGGGTATTTCGTGCGCCGCCTGGCACAACTCAAATATCTGATCACGCATACAATTACCACGACTCAAAAGGATAAGATCCTTGAAATCAATATCCTCGATGCGAATATTAGATCGCTCGAACAATGGGTGCGATGGTGACACATAGGCATAGAAGTGATCACTAAAGAGGTCGTGCTCGGTGATGCCCTCACCGCAAGTTCCCGAAGCCACAAGAGCTGCGTCGATGCGGTCACGTTTGAGCGACTCAATAATGTCGGCCGTTACCATTTCGTGAATCTCCAATTCCACCTTTGGAAACTCCTTCACGAAGGTGGGAATAAACTTATGCAAGAGGTATGGCGCAATGGTGGGGATAACACCCAAACGCATTTTACCAGCAGTCTCACCACGCATCTCGGCAACGGTCTCGTGAATGTGCTTATAGGAGCGTAACGCCTCGCGTGCCTGTTCCAACACAACCTCACCTACAGCAGTAGGGATAATAGGCTTCTTTGTGCGGTCGAGCAACACTACACCAAGCTCCTCTTCGAGAGCCTTAACCTGCATCGAAAGCGATGGCTGAGTCACAAAGCAATGCTCCGCTGCCACCGAGAAACTACCACAATTGGCAACCGCCAAGAGGTACTCAAGCTGAATGATAGTCATGGTCTATATAAGAATATTGGGTTTGCTACGCACAAATTTATAAAAAAAATCTATATCCACAAAGAGATATAGCATAATCCGCGTTTTTTTTGTACATTTGTCCGCTATTTCGCGCGTATAATAGTGTACGCGCACGCACAAAAAGAGTTTAGAACGAAATAATACATTGATTATGGCAAAGATAATACTTACAGGAGACCGCCCCACTGGCAAACTCCACCTCGGACACTTCGTTGGCTCGTTGAGCCGCCGCGTAGAACTTCAGAACACTGGCCTCTACGACAAAATCTTTATTATGATTGCCGATGCCCAGGCATTGACCGATAACGCCGACAACCCAGACAAGGTTCGTGAGAACATCATCGAGGTTGCTTTGGACTACCTCTCTTGCGGCATCGACCCCACAAAGTCTACAATCTTCATCCAGTCATACGTAACCGAGCTCACCGAGCTTGCGTTCTACTATATGAACCTCGTTACTGTGCAGCGCTTGCAGCGCAACCCAACCGTTAAGGCTGAGATCACTCTCCGTGGCTTTGCCGAGAATGGCGAGGAGCAGGAGAACCAGCAGCGCAAGGGCACGCCCGTAGGTTTCTTCACCTACCCCATCTCACAGGCTGCCGACATCACAGCATTCCGCGCCACAACAGTTCCCGTAGGCGAGGATCAGGAGCCTATGATTGAGCAGACACGCGAGATTGTACACAAGTTCAACTCTGTTTATGGCGAGACACTCGTCGAGCCACAGATTATGTTGCCCACAAACTCGGCATGTTTGCGTCTTCCAGGTACTGACGGCAAGGCTAAGATGTCGAAGTCACTCGGCAACTGCATCTACCTCTCTGACTCAGCTGAGGATGTAAAGAAGAAGGTTATGAGCATGTACACCGACCCCGATCACCTCAAGGTTACTGACCCAGGTAAGGTAGAGGGTAACACTGTATTCACATACCTCGACGCCTTCTCACGTCCCGAGCACTTTGCAAAGTACTGCCCCGACTACGAGAACCTCGAGGCAATGAAAGAGCACTACCGCCGAGGCGGTCTTGGTGATGTAAAGTGCAAGAAGTTGCTTATCGCCGTATTGGAGGAGCTCTTGGAGCCCATCCGTGAGCGTCGCAAGCACTACGAGCAGCACATCGAGGAGGTTTACGAGATTCTCCGCCGCGGCTCGGATGAGGCACGCAAGGCTGCTGCCGAGACCCTCAACGACGTACGCAATGCAATGCGCATAAACTACTTCGACGACCACGAACTTATTGCTCGTCAGGCTGCCGACTATCGCAAGGAGTAACTGAGCAACCAAGTCCTCTATGAAATTTGAACATCAAATAAAAGAGTACATCTATAATGGCTATCTCGCCATCTCGCGACGCCTCACCGAGGCGCAGATGATGGCGATACTGGCCGTTCTCGTTGGTCTGTGCGCAGGTATTGGAGCATTTATCTTCAACACCCTGCTGCACGCCATAACCCAATCACTTACATCGTGGACACCCGATGAGACCCCGCTATGGTTTACACTCGTAACACCAGGTATCGGTATCATCCTGGCGACACTCTTCGTTAAGCACATCGTTAAGGATGGCATCTCGGAGGGTGTGACGCGCGTGCTCTACGCCATGTCGCGTACCAACTCGCGCATCAAGGGTCACAACACGTGGACATCTGTGGTGGGTGGTGCTGTAACCATCGGTTTTGGTGGTTCTGTAGGTCCCGAGGCACCTATCGTACTTACGGGTGCTGCCATCGGCTCAAACATCGGTAAACTCGCACGCCTAAACTACAAGAACATCACGCTTCTATTGTGTTGTGGTGCAGGTGCGGCTGTGGCTGCGGTCTTCAAAGCACCTATTACGGGTGTTGTCTTCGTGCTCGAGATTCTTATGCTCGAGATTACATCGAAGTCTATCATTCCGTTGCTCTTGGCCTCGATGACTGCGACAATCACCTCGTTGGTATTCCACGGCTTCTCTCCCATCATCGCAGTATCGCTCACACGCAGCGATATGTTCCAGGTTGAGCAGGTGCCCCTGTTCATCATCCTCGGATGCTTCTGCGGACTTATGGCATTCTACTTCACCTCGGTGAACTCCAAGGTGGGTGGCTTCTATAAGGGTGTGAGCAAGCAGTGGCGCAAGTGGCTCTATGCAGGTATCACACTTGGCGTGCTTATCTTCATCTTCCCACCCCTCTATGGCGAGGGTCATAACAGCTTCGGCGCGTTGATGACAGGTAACACAACAACACTCTTCAACCACACGCTCTTCCACTCGTGGAGCAGCACCGACTGGTTCTTGATTATCTACCTCATTGCCGTCATGCTCTTCAAGGTTATCGCCATGGCTACGACCAATGCTGCGGGCGGTGTCGGTGGTACCTTCGCGCCATCGCTATTCGTGGGCGCCTTTGCGGGTGCAACAATCGCAGTAGTGTGTCAGGCGGTATTCGGTTGGGATGTGTCAATCACCTCATTTACCCTTGCAGGTATGGCGGGTGTGATGTCAGGCGTTATGAAGGCGCCACTTACTGCAATCTTCCTTATCGCCGAGCTCTCGAATGGCTACGGTTTGTTCATCCCACTGATGATTGTATCATGCATATCGTTTGCCGTGAACTACAGCATGGATCGCGACTCTATCTACACCAAGCAGTTGCGCTTGCGTGGCGAGTTGCTCACCCACGACAAGGACTCTTCGGCATTCGTATTCTTACGCCTCGACCAGCTTATGGAGACCGACTTTATTCGTTTGCGTGAGTCACTAACGTTGGGCGATGTGGTTAACATCATCTCTAACGCACGCCGTAACATTTTCCCCGTTGTCGACACCTCAGGTAAGCTCCTCGGCATCGTGCAGCTCGATGATCTGCGCCACGACATGTTCAACCGCGACAAGTGGTCTACATCTATCATGCACTACATGATTCAGCCACCCGATAAGGTACACGAACACGAGATGATTCAGAGCATCATGCCCCGCTTCGAGCAGAGCAACACATGGATGCTTCCCGTAGTGAACAAGCAGAACCACTACCTCGGCTTTATCTCAAAGTCACGCATCCTTAACGCATATCGCGAGGCGCTTGTAAACGTATCACAGGCTGACTAACTAAATTAAGAAAACGATAATAACTAAAAAATATAGAATTTTATGGCATTACAATGTGGCATTGTCGGACTCCCCAACGTGGGTAAGTCGACACTTTTCAACTGTTTGTCAAATGCGCGTGCGCAGGCGGCAAACTTCCCCTTCTGTACTATTGAGCCCAACGTGGGCGTTATCACCGTGCCCGATGAGCGTCTTACGAAGCTCGTTGAGATTGATAACCCCAAGCGCGTTGTGCCCACAACAATCGAGATCGTTGATATCGCAGGTCTTGTGAAGGGTGCATCAAAAGGTGAGGGTCTTGGTAACAAGTTCCTCGCAAACATCCGTAACACAAACGCTATTATCCACGTTTTGCGTTGCTTCGAGAACGAAAACATCACACACGTAGATGGCTCGGTTGACCCCGTACGCGACAAGGGCATCATCGACACTGAGCTCCAGCTCAAGGACCTCGAGACTATCGAGAACCGCATCGGCAAGTGCCAGAAGCAGGCGACAGCGGGCGACAAGTTGGCTAAGCGTCAGTATGACATCCTCTGCCAGTATAAGGAGGCATTGGAGCAGGGTCTCTCAGCACGTACCGTAGAGCTCACAGCCGAGGAGCGCAAGTGCGTTGCAGACCTCAACTTGCTTACTGATAAGCCCGTGCTCTACGTATGTAACGTAGATGAGGCATCGGCAGTGACTGGCAACGTTCACACCGAGGCTGTGCGCGCCGCTATCGCAAGCGAGCATGCTGAGATGCTTATCGTAGCAGCCTCTGCCGAGGCAGACATCGCCGAGTTGGAGACATACGAGGAGCGCCAGATGTTCTTGCAGGATATGGGCTTGGAGGAGTCAGGCGTAAGCCGTTTGATTAAGGCAGCGTACCGTCTTCTCGATTTGCAGACATTCTTTACTACAGGTGCTGATGAGAGCCGTGCATGGACATTCCGTCGCGGCATGAAGGCTCCCGAGACTGCTGGTATCATCCACACAGACTTCGAGCGTGGCTTTATCCGTGCCGAGGTTATCAAGTACGCTGACTATGTAGAGCTTGGCTCGGAGCGTGCTTGCCGCGAGGTTGGTAAGATTGGCATCGAGGGTAAGGAGTATGTTGTCGAGGATGGCGACATCATGCACTTCTTGTTTAACGTATAATCCTATAAAAGGAGTACTGCTATGGGAAACATCATGAAATATGTAATCGCATCGTTGGGTTTTGTGCTTGCAGCAATCGTTGTTGCAGCAGCCTACACCCAGGGTCACAAGCCCGCGCAGGGAACTATTACCGTTACGGGTCTTGGCGAGACTGAGTTTACCTCTGATTTGATCGTTATCCAGGGCGAGATTGAGGCAGAGAACTACGATGCAGCAGAGGCATACCACACCTTGGAGCAGAACCGCCAGAAGATGGTTGCGTTCCTCGCAGCACGTGGCGTAGAGGCCGAGAGCATCAAGTTCAATATGCCTTATAGCTACGAGATGCGTCGTTCGCAGTATGTAAACGGCGACTATGTTGGCGAGCAGTTTGCGGGTTACAATATTTCGCAGACCTTCACCATCGAGTCTAAGGATGTAGATGTATTGGAGAGCGCAGCACGTGAGCTCCCCTCACTTATGGCCGAGGGTATCGACATCCGCGTAAACAACCCCATGTACTACTACACAGGCCTCGAGGATGTTAAATTGAGTCTCCTCTCAGAGGCTGCGTCAGATGCTCGTGACCGTGCCATGAACATTGCCAAGAGCTCAAATGCAGAGCTTGGCGAGTTGAAGCTCTCACGCGCAGGCGTCTTCCAGATTACCGCAGCTACAGGCGATGAGGAGTTCTCGGCAGGTGGTTCGTTCAACCTCTCGTCACGCGACAAGAAGGCTCGTGTAACAGTACGTTCAGAGTTTTACATCAAGGAGAAGTAAATTTTTAACCGAAAATAACAAGAATTAATATAATTATGAAACGTGAAGTAAGAGTGCGTTTTGCACCCAGCCCCACAGGTCCGCTACACATTGGTGGCGTTCGTACAGCTCTCTACAACTACCTCTTTGCACGCCGTCATGGCGGTAAGATGATTCTCCGCATCGAGGACACCGACTCACAGCGCTTCGTGCCTGGTGCCGAGGAGTATATCATCGAGTCGTTGAAGTGGTGTGGCATCGAGATCGATGAGGGCGTAGGCGTTGGTGGTCCACACGCTCCCTACCGTCAGAGCGAGCGCCGCGACATCTACCTCAAGTATGCTATGCAGCTTGTAGAGGCTGGTTGGGCATACTACGCTTTCGACACCCCCGAGGAGCTCGACGCATTGCGCAACGAGGCAGAGGCTGCGGGTAAGACATTTGCATACAACTATGAGGTACGCACAAAGTTCCCAACATCATTGACCCTTTCGAAGGAGGAGGTCGAGGCACGCATCGCGCGTGGCGACCAGTGGGTAGTACGCTTCAAGATGCCCGAGAACGAGGTTGTAAAGATGGATGACCTCATCCGTGGCCACGTGGAGGTTAACACATCGACTCTCGATGATAAGGTATTGTATAAGTCGGCTGATGCGCTTCCTACATACCACCTCGCAAACATCGTTGATGACCACCTCATGGAGGTGTCACACGTTATCCGTGGTGAGGAGTGGTTGCCATCATTGCCTTTGCACTACCTCTTGTATCGTGCCTTCGGCTGGACAGATACTCAGCCTGAGTTCGCACACCTTCCTTTGTTGCTCAAGCCTACAGGCAGCGGTAAACTTTCGAAGCGTGATGGCGACAAGATGGGCTTCCCTGTATTCCCCTTGTTCTGGACATCACCCACAGGCGAGACATCACGCGGCTACCGCGAGGATGGCTACCTTGCCCCTGCATTTATTAATATGTTGTCACTCCTTGGTTGGAACCCAGGTACCGAGCAGGAGATCTTCTCTATGCAGGAGCTTATCGAGGCGTTCTCTTTGGACCGCGTATCTAAGGCTGGTGCACGCTTCCAGCCCGACAAGGCTAAGTGGTTCAACGCACAGTATATGCACAACCTCTCTGACGCAGAGCTCGCGCCATTCATGCAGCCTATCTTGAAGGCCAACGGCATCGAGGTATCTGACGAGGTTGCAGGCAAGGCTGCAGGCATCATGAAGGAGCGTATGACACTCACAACAGACATGTGGGATCTCACATCATTCTTCTTCGTAGCACCTACAGAGTATGAGGAGAAGCTCGCAAAGAAGCAGTGGAAGGGCGACAACCCCACTATGTTGGGCAAGCTCCGTGGTGTCCTCGAGGGTATTGAGGACTTCTCTAAGGAGAACACCGAGGTAGTAGTACGCGCTTGGATTGAGGCTGAGGGCTACTCATTGGGTCAGGTGATGAACACCTTGCGTCTTGCACTCGTGGGCGCTGGTAAGGGCCCAGGCATGTTCGACGTAACAGAGTTCATCGGCAAGGCAGAGTGCTTGAAGCGTATCGACAACCTTATGGCTAACCTTACACCCGCAGAGTAATGGAGATTTTACAGCACATATGGGGCTCTACGCCCGAGGGCGAGGGCATCATCCTCTACACCATGCGCAACAGCCGTGGCTCAGAGGTACAGCTTTGCAACATCGGCGCTTCGATTGTGAGCGTCAAGTTTGCTGACCGCGATGGCAACATCGAGGACGTAGCACTCGGCTACAAAGAGCCAACAAGCTACATTGGCGATGGTGCTGCGAGTGGCAAGAGTGTTGGTCGCGTGGCGGGTCGCATCGCACGCGGTCAGATGACCATTGACGGCGTGGAGTACCGTCTCGAGGTTAACAATGGTCCTAACCACCTTCATGGTGGCTCTAAGGGCTACGCTAACCGCTACTGGGAGGGTCGCGTAGAGACCAACCGCGTGGTATTTAGCTACGTAGCAGAGGACATGGAGCAGGGCTACCCTGGCGAGATGGTCGTGGAGGCTATCTACGACTTCGATGATGAGGACAACCTCGAGATCACATACCTTGCAAAGTCGAACAAGAACACCGTATGTAACCTCACTAACCACCTCTATTGGAACCTCCACGGCGAGGGCTCGGATAAGACAATCCTCGACCACGAGCTCAAGCTCAACTGCTCGGAGGTGTTGGAGATGGACATCGTGCAGATTCCTACGGGCAAGCTCCTCGATGTGAAGGGCACAGCTCTCGACTTCACCGAGTGGCGACGCTTTGGCGATGAGATTGACGCGGAGTTCAACAACATCCGCAACTATCGTGGCTATGACCACTGCTTCAAGGTTGACGGCTGGCAGAAGAACATCCTCGGCGAGGTTGGCGAGTTGCGCTGCGAGGCTACAGGCCGCAAGGTGACAATCCTCTCATCACAGCCCGCGGCGGTGCTTTATACGGGTAACTGGTTGGCAGGTGGCTGCCCCAAGACAAAGTCGGATAAGTATTATCAGGACTACGCTGGTGTTGCTATCGAGTGTCAGGGTTACAGCGATGCTGTGCACCACCCCCACTTCCCCACTATCGAACTCAAGGCCGATGAGCTCTACTGCAACAAGATTGTATTCAAGCTCGGTCAGTTCTAATATTGTACAAACACAAGTATGAAGAAGTTACTTTCGTTCCTTCTCCTTTCTGCACTCGTTACGGCGTGCGTGAAGGATAACATCGATGAAGGTAAGACAACAGTCGACACTCCAAGCGACAAGATCCATTTTGCGTGCGACAAGGCTGCGCAGGGTCATCTGCTTGTGAAGCTCGACACACCCACCGAGGACTTTTGCATCGAGGGCATGAAGCTCAGCATTGAGCCACTCTTTGGCGGCAAGGCAGATGAGAACCTCGACAAGTGGTTGCTCGTAAGCTTCGATGAGCCTTTAACAAACGCCGAGGTGGCAGAGGCACTTGCATTGGATAGCCGCGTTGTGCGTGTCGATTATGACCTACCCATTAAGCGCATCGAGAGCAAGAGAGTAGCAATGCCTGAGTCGCGCCCTGCGACTACGCGTGCTGCGGCAAATCTTCCGTTCAACGATCCCGAGTTGGAGTGGCAGTGGCACTACTACAACGATGGCACACTCTCGGAGTTGTGCTCACCAGGAGCGGATATCAACCTCCTCAACGCCTGGAAGTACACTGCGGGTGACAACCGCGTTATCGTTGCGGTATGTGACGGCGGCATTATGACCGACCACGATGACATCAAGGATAACATCTGGGTCAACGAGGCGGAGTTGAATGGCGTTACTGGCAAGGATGACGACGGCAACGGCTATGTCGACGACATCCACGGTTACAACTTTGTATATGACAAAGGCAAGGTTACGGCTGATGACCATGGCACACACGTGGCGGGTACAATCTCTGCGGTTAACAACAATGGTTTTGCTGTATGTGGCATCGCGGGTGGTACAGGTAATGGCGACGGCGTGCGCTTGATGTCTATCCAGATTTTCGAGGGTAACGACGGCTGCTACTCTTCCGATATCGCGAAGGGTGTTAAGTACGCCGCGGACAATGGCGCAGTTATCATCAACAACTCGTGGGGCTATGAGCCAGGCGTCTACTACGGCGACAACGAGTATGAGAGCTGGGACTCTGTCCTCAAGAATGCCTTCACATACTTCAAGGAGCATGCACGCCTTGAGGGTGCTATGGAGGGTGGCTTGGTGGTCTTTGCCGCAGGTAACGAGACATACCCCGAAGCATCGTACCCAGGTGCATACCGCGACTATATCTCCGTATCGGCAATGTCATCAGACTACAAAGCTACGTACTACACCAACTATGGCCCAGGCGTTAACGTATGTGCCCCTGGTGGCGACTCTACGTATGCAGGATGGTTGACAATCTCATCTGTATCGACAACCGAGAAGGATGGCTACGAGTATATGCAGGGCACATCGATGGCATGTCCTCATGTTTCGGGTTGTGCAGCTCTCGCAGTGTCGTACGCCTTGAAGCAGGGCTACACACTCACAGCAGATGAGCTCCACCGCCTAATTCTCACCTCGGTGCACGATATCAACCCCTATCAGTACGGCACAAAGAGCATCTTCAACTGGGACACAGGCAGATATGAGAGCATATCACTTGAGCCCTACATCGGCAAGCTCGGCTCGGGTTATATCGACGCACACTTGCTCCTTATGCAGATGGATAGCACACCCGTTATCTACGCCCTCACAGGCCAGGAGAAGGCATACTCTCTAGAGGAGCACTTTGGCGGCGGTTACGAGGATCTAATGTATGACTCATGCAGCGCCTCGAACCAGGTCTACACAGACCTTGGCATCGAGACCCTCAAGATTGAGAATGGTGTGCTTAAGTTCAAGGCTACAAAGCCAGGCTCGGGCCGCATCACGGTTAAGGTCATTGTAGGTGGAGACCATGTTGGCGGCGACTACATTGGTGGCTCGTATGTAGAGCGCGAGATTGAGGTTGTGGTGCGTGGCGCTGCAGCATCTAATGGTGGTTGGTTGTAAAGATTGAGTACTATGAAAAGATACCTATATATATTCTTAGCAGCCACAATGGCGCTTACATCGTGCGAGTTATTCCTGATTGAAACTAAGCCCGATGTATCATACTACTTTAGCGATGTAGAGATTGAGACTACCGAAAATAGTGCTACTATAGATGCCGTTAAGCCCTACATAACCATTAATGGCGTAAAGGAGGAGGGCACTACTATCTATATGGAATATTGGGTAGAGGGTGATGCAACATCGGTGACAAAGGTCGAGACCTATACCGAGGCCAACGACCACATTTTCTTCACGATTGAGGATCTTACACCCGATACATCATACCATGGTCACATCACCATTGGTGGTGCTTATGGCATGACAACTGGTAGCACATTCCCATTCACAACCAAGGCACACATCCCCGTTGCGGAGTATGTTTGCGAGTGCGAGATCGATGCAAGGGGCATCTTGGCAAATGTCGAATTCACAAATCTCTCGTTCACCCTCGACGGCGAGGAGAGTCCATTGGCAAAGGTGGAGTTTAAGTACTCGCCCAGCCTCTCAGGTGGTATATGGACAACCGTGGAGCTTAGCGCCGAGGAGATTGCAGAGGGCTTCATGATTCCCGCTGTAGGTGAGGAGTATCTCAAGGAGAATAGCGACTACAAATATATCGTAACGCTCACTCCCGAGGATTCAAACTATGAGGAGTACACCACAAGCGGCAAGTTCACAACAACCTCAGTAGCGCTTTCTGCAGATAACCTATTCGAACCTACTATTACCGAGGTCGAGAACGGTATCACACTCTCGTGCGTGAAGCCTACTCTCCTTATTGATGGGGTAGAGATTGCTGGTTACGCTGATGTGAAGTATCAGTTCTACTACACTGATGACAACAACCACAATGGTATTATCGATGCCGAGTGCGCAGATGGCATAATGAGTGCGACTGTTCCCTTTACTCGCTTCAAGGAGGGTGTTACATATAACTTCTGTAGCCGCATGGACATCAATGACATAAATGTCATGGACTCAGCTGATGTGCAGTACACAATGCCCATCAAGGAGACTCCCGCCCCTCCAGCGCCTCCCGTATCGGGTGATGCAGACACTACGGAACTTGCAGGCCAGTGGCACCTTACCAAATGGCGCGGCATAGAACCCTCATTCGATGTATATCTCAGCATCACCGAGGATGGCGTAGTATCGCTCTTCCAGCGCATGGAGAGCCGCCTTTGGGAGACATTCTACAGCGTTGTAGACTATGAGGATGGCATCATCGCAGGCGAGTACACCGACGGCGTAGCGTGGGCACACTCATACTACGTAACGGTAGAAGGTAACACCATGACGTGGACATCGACAACCGACGCTAACGAGATTTCGGTATATACACGTTGCTCGTTGCCCGACATCACAAACCCCGAGATTCGCGTTACAGCAACCGCGGGTAAGCGATTCCTCTAAAGAGTTGCTACAAGACAAAAAGGATAGGGTGTCCGAGAGTGGACACCCTAT
>JAFZGE010000044.1 GCA_017555545.1 Alistipes sp. | reverse complement strand
TGAGGTTAACAGCGTTCTTGCTGACTATGAGGTGCCCACAGGTATCACCCTCGAGTTGGGTGGTTCTATTGAGGACCAGGGCGAGGCATTCTCTGATATCGGTTTGCTCCTTGTTCTTATCGTGGTATTGGTATACATCGTGATGGCGACACAGTTCGAGTCATTGCTCTACCCATTCATCATCATGTTTACTATCCCCTTCGCTATGTCGGGTGTATTCATCGCGTTGTGGCTCACAGGTACACCACTCTCAATTATCGCTCTTATCGGTGCCATCATGCTTGTCGGTATCGTAACAAAGAACGGTATCGTGATGGTGGACTACATGAACTTGCTTGTTGAGCGTGGCTCATCTATCTCGGATGCAGTTATCAATGGTGGTAAGAGCCGTCTCCGCCCCGTGTTGATGACATCACTCACAACCGTGCTCGGTATGTTGCCTATGGCACTCGGCATTGGTGAGGGTTCTGAGACATGGCAGCCTATGGGTGTATCTGTTGTAGGTGGTCTCTTCATGTCTACCCTCATCACCCTCTTCATCGTTCCTTCACTCTACGCAATGCTCGAGGGTAGCAAGGAGCGTCGTGCACGCCGCAAGGCAGAGCAGGATAAGCACGATGAGGAGTTCATCCGTGCTCAGATCGCTAAGCGCGCTGCAAATCAGTAATAATAACGTGTTGGCGAGGTGCTCGCCTCGCCAACCATTAATAAACATTTGAAGATGAAAGCATTCTTTTTATCATACAACCAGGCACTTACCGACCGAGTAAATAAGATGCTCGATGACAACGGCGTGCGCGGTTTCACACGCTGGGCACTCACCGAGGGTCGCGGTACTCACGACGGTGAGCCCCACTATGGCACACACGCATGGCCCTCAATGAACGCCTCAATCCTCGCTATTGTAGAGGATGAGAAGATTCCCGTGCTCCTCGATGCAATTCGCGAGATTGACTCGACAACAAAGCAGCAGGGTTCGCGTGCCTTTGTTTGGGACATCACCCAAGCAATGTAAATTTATTGTGATAGTGGCGCTACTTCGCCACCTCAATCAAAAGAGCGAATGGGAAATACGCTTAGTATGTCCCATCCGCTCTTTCTCTTTATCGGCGGTAAATTAGCGCCACTCTGACAATAAATTTGGGTGTGACGCTAATGTTCGGTGTTTTACTCTAACAATAAATTTGGTATACCGCTAATGTTAGGTGTTTTACTCTAATACCAAATTTTACCTATAACCAGACATGCTCCACAACGATTTTGATGCCGATCGCTATCAATATCAAGCCACCAACGATGCCAGCCTTGGAGCCCAAGCGTGAGCCAAATGCCGAGCCCAGATATACGCCTGCGGCAGATATGACAAGTGTTACTGTGCAGATGACCGCGGCAGAGATCCAGATATTAACATCCAAGAATGCCATAGAGACACCCACGGCAAGGGCGTCGATGCTCGTAGCGATGGCCATAACGAGCATAGTGCGGAAGCCGAAGTCGCCATCCTGATCTTCCTCATCGCCCCATATCGTTTCGCGTATCATATTGCCACCAATAATAGCCAAGAGTCCAAAGGCAATCCAATGGTCAATGCTCGTGACATACTCCGCAAAGCTACGGCCTACGAAGTAACCGATAAGTGGCATAAGTCCCTGGAAAACACCAAACCACACGCCTGCAGTCAGCGCGTGGCGGAGGTGCACCCTCTTAAGTGTCATGCCCTTACCTACAGATACGGCAAAGGCGTCCATGGCTAATCCCACAGAGATTAGCAGTAGTTCAATAATTCCCATTGTGTCTATTTGTGTCTATCTATTATAATCGTCCAGTGCGGGTGTTGCTGCGCCCGTCTCATCAAAGAGCTTGCCCCAATGGGGTGATGTAGCCTCCCAGATGAATGTGCCACGACCCAAGCCATTGGGCAATGCGCGTACGATACGCTCGATATCAAGGTAGTGGTCGCGATACTCAACAACGATAAGAGGCTTATTATACTTGTGTACAAGTGCATTGGTGTTGGCCTCCAACTCCTCCAATGTGCCATGCCACTCGGGGTAGTACGATTGACCAATAAGGTCGTAATCTACGCCATACTCCTCCATTGCGTCGAAGAAGCGCTCCGACTCCTCGGCCTGACCGCCTAGTGCAACGTGGATCATAATCTCAGCATCGGGAGCATACTCTCTAACTGCACGCACACCCTCCTTCAAGAGGCCGCACAAGCCGCTAAAGGTATGGCGTACAGAGCCGTATGGCCACAACATACCATTGCTAACCTCGTTGCCCACCTGCACCATATCGGGCATAGTACCCTGAGCCTCGAGTGCGAGGAGTGTCTCCTTGGTGTGGTTATAGACTGCCTCGCAGACCTCATCATACGAGAATGTCTGCCATGCCTGGGGCATAATCTGCTTTGCGGGATCTGCCCAGTTGTCCGAGTAGTGGAAATCGAGCAGGAACATCATGCCCGCCTCCTTGATACGCTTCGCCATGGCGAGTGTATGTTCCAGGTCGCAATAGCCCTCGCGCTGCGAGTAGCCAAGCTCAGACTTGGGGTTTACGAAGAGACGCAAGCGGATATAATTAAATCCGTTATCGCGCATAATCTCGAGAGCATCACCCTCAACGCCACCATCACTAAACTTAATGCCGCTATCCTCCTGCCACTGGAGCCACGAGATGTCGGCGCCTGTAGCAAATGGTTTCTCGATTGCAATCTGTGCCTGTGCAGCGTTAAATGCCACGAGTGCAACGATAAGGCATAATACTCTCTTCATACTCTTACAAATTATTGGTTCGCAAATTTCTTTAGTGTAGCAATCTCCTCAGCCCAACGTGCCTCGTCGGGAGTCTCGAGGATGAGGGGTATATTGTCAAATCGGGGGTCGGAAGCGATATAGCGGAAGCACTCCCAGCCGATCTCGCCCTCGCCGAGGGGTGAGTGGCGGTCGATGCGGCTACCCAAGGGGCGCATAGCGTCGTTGAGGTGCATGCCGCGCAAATACTTAAAGCCGATGATGCGGTCGAACTCGGCAAATGTAGCATCGCACGCCTCGCGAGTGCGGAGGTCGTAGCCCGCAGCAAAAGTGTGGCAGGTATCGAGACATACGCCAACACGACTCTTATCCTCCACGCGGTCGATGATATATGCGAGGTGCTCAAACTTGTAACCTAGATTAGAGCCCTGACCTGCTGTATTCTCCAATACAGCTGTTACGCCCTTGGTGCGTGCCAATGCCATGTTGATGGACTCGGCAATGCGATCCAACGAGCCCTCCTCGCTGATGCGCTTGAGGTGGCTGCCTGGGTGGAAGTTGAGGCGGTCGAGACCGAGACGCTCGCAGCGTGCCATCTCCTCGAAGAATGACTCGCGCGACTTCTCCAATCCATCCTCATCGGGGTGGCCAAGGTTGATGAGATAGCTGTCGTGGGGTAAAATCTGTGCTGCGGCATATCCTGCCTTTGAGGCAGCATCCTTGAATGTAGCAACCTGACTATCGGTGAGTGCAGGGGCGATCCACTGGCGCTGATTCTTAGTGAATAGTGCGAAGGCTGTTGCCCCTATATCTTGCGCATTCTTTACGGCGTTCTCAACTCCGCCCGATGCGCTAACGTGTGCTCCAAAATATTTCATTGTATAGATCTTTTTTCGTTGTTCTTGGTTTTATCATAGGCAAAGATACAAAAAATTGAGAAAAGATTAGTATATTTGCAATTGTATTTACAAATCCCAATATAAGAATAAACTATAAACGATATTAATATTATGAAGAAAATCTATCTAACTCTTCTTTTGGCTGCATTTAGCCTTAGTGGTGCTATGGCACAGGTGTCGATGGACGATATTAACGCACAGGGTGCAAGTTTCGGTAATGAGATGAAGACTCAGTCGCTTGATGCAGATTTTGTTTCAGATGCAAAGTTGCGTGCTGACCGCATCGCAAAGCGCAAGGAGCACAACACCGTAGACTTCTCGGCTAACTTGCACGGCTCGCTCACTGCATACAGCAAGTCTTGGCAGGCAGCGGGTGATAACACCGTTACTGTTTTGGCAAGCTTGAACTTCAAGCACATCTACAAAAAGAATAAGTTTACGCTTACAAACACAGCATCTGCTAAGTTTGGTTACAACAACATGAAGACCCAGTTGGAGAATGGTGATAACCGTGGCGTATGGTTCAAGAATGTCGATGAGATTGTGCTTGCAACAGCTCCTCAGTGGGACATGGTACGCAACTGGACATATGGTGCTAACGTTAAGTTCCGTACACAGTTTGCTCCTGGCTATGGCGCACGTGGCGACAAGCAGAATGGTATCGGCCGTGTCTCTAACTTCATGACTCCTGGTTATTTGGATGCATCACTCGGTTTTACTTACGTATTGCCATCTGAGAAGTTCCCTCTCAAGGTTAACCTTGCGCCTGCTGCGATGAGTGCGACATATCGCCACGACCAGTACACACTCAAGGATTATGGTGTGCCTGCTGGTTATACATCTAAGTATGAGGGTGGTCTCTCAGTGCAGCTCGATTTCGATAAGACATGGGGTAAGGATGGTTGGTTGCGCTACCGCACTACAGCATACTCTTTCTACGGTTGGATTACTGACCTCTCTGCTATGAAGAAGTTCGTGCCCACAGAGTTGGAGGATGGCACAATGTCAAAGTATGAGCACGTAGTGCCCACACTCCGTTGGGAGAACACAATCGACATCAAGGCAACAAAGTATATCTCTACACAGATCTACTTCCAGCTCTACTACAACAAGGCTGAGTACCACGCATTGCAGGTATCTTCTATGTTGTCTGTAGGTCTTACTTACACATTTAAGAATAAGTAGTTCTCGAGAGTTTGGTAGGACCTTTGCATAGGTAGGGTAGTATGTCCGAAAAGAGTGTGAAGAAGATATCGTCGTGGATATGGTCGGCGGTGGTGGTATGCGTCATGGCGGGTGCCATCTGGTTTGGTATAGGCATTGGTCGCCTCAGCGAGCGCAGCCATATGCAGAGGGTTTTGGCGCTGCAGGCCGAAAATGACGGCACTACGAATGTCGACCTGGCCGAGTATGCGCGTGAGATGGCGGCGATGGAACACTATATGGCGGGCAACGATAAGATGCTGCAGACCATCAGCTTTGTACGTAACTTCTATGTCGACCCCGTGCAGCTCGATACCATCTACGAGAAGGCTATCCCTGCGCTACTCTCGGAGCTCGATCCCCACTCGGAGTATATCCCTGCCAAGATGTTTTCGGCGGTCAATGAGTCGCTCGAGGGTGAGTTCGATGGTATAGGCATTGTTTTCAACGCCTCGACGGATACGATCACAGTGCTTAGCGTCATTCCCAAAGGCCCCTCGGCTGAGGCGGGTGTGCGCCCTGGTGACCGCATCGTAAAAATTGATAATAGGGTAGTTGCGGGACAGAAGATTCCGCAAGACTCCATGGTTAAGCTCATGCGTGGCAAGCGTGGTACGCGTGTCAAGCTTGGTGTGAAGCGTGCTTCGCTCAGTGACCTTGTGAACATCGAGGTTACGCGTGCACCAATCGAGATTCACAGCATCGAGACCTCGTTTATGCTCGACAACGAGGCTAAGATTGGCTTTGTGCGCCTCTCGCAGTTTGCTCGCACATCGCATGGCGAGATGTGTGCCGCAATCGCAAAGCTCCGCGAGGAGGGCTTGCGTGGTCTGATTCTCGACTTGCGCGGCAATGGCGGTGGTTTTTTGGATCAGGCGATACTCATCGCTAATGAGTTCCTGCCCGCCAATAGCCTTATAGTCTACACTGAGGATCGCTTTGGTGATCAGCATAAGGAGTTTAGTCGCGGCAATGGTAACTCTACCGATTTGCAAATAGCTATCTTGGTGGATGAGACAAGTGCATCATCGAGTGAGATTTTGGCGGGTGCTATTCAGGACAATGACCGTGGCGTGATTATCGGTCGCCGCACCTTCGGTAAGGGTCTTGTGCAGTCGCAGATACCCTTCGAGGATGGCTCGGCAATACGCCTTACAGTGGCGCGCTATTACACACCCTCGGGTCGCTCAATACAGCGCCCATATACCAATGGTGATGAGATGGCCTACCACATGGACATCATCGATCGCTATAACCGCAACGAGTTCTTCTCGGCAGACTCCATTCACTTCGATAAGTCGCAGAAATACAAAACTAAGGGTGGTCGCACGGTCTATGGCGGTGGCGGCATCATGCCAGATGTCTTTATACCCCTCGATACTGTGGGTATGAGTGACTACTATCGTAAGGTGTGGAACACGAATGTGCTCTATCGCTATACCGTAGACTTCTCTGACCGTCATCGTGCGGAGATGGATAAGGTGACGACGCTTGCAGAACTCGATGAGTTGCTCTCGCGAGGAAATCTTTTGGTCGATTTCGTGCAGTATGCCGAGCGCAATGGCGTGGCGAGGGATGATGAGGGCATTAAGCTCTCGCATGATATTATCGAGGCGCAGTTGCGTGCCTATATCGGTCGCAATGCATTGCACGATGATGCTGGCTTCTACTACAACATCTATCCCATTGACAAGACCATGCAGCGTGCCGTGCAGGAGTTGCGCTCAAATCTTAATAAATCAAAGAAGAGATAATGAAAAGAGTATTAGGTTGGATATTTGCCCTTATAGTAATCGCCGTTATTGTCTTTGCAGCACTCAACTGGGGCGGTTACACCTCAATGTGCTTCAATAAAGATGTTGAGGTTGTAGAAAACGAAATTGAGGAGCCCGCAGCCGAGCCCCTCAATGTAGAAGATGTTGTCCCTGTTGTGGATTAGTCTGCCTCTACTGGATCAACTCCTTAAGTCGATTACCCAAGTCGGCATTCTCCATTATTCCATTTATAAGCTCTGCGCTCGTACCATATAGATATATGGGTGTCATTACGCCAGAGTGACCTGTCGTAGACCATGTGTAGGCAACGCCCTGCTCCGAGAGGTTGAAGTCGGCATTGCCACTAATGATGGCGAGGCCTCCTGTCTCGTGGTCTGCAGTTACAACTACGAGAGTATCGGGGTGCTCCTCGGCGTATGCTACAGCGACCTCGATAGCCTCCATGAAGTCGCGCATCTCGCCCTGCTGACCCTCGGCATTGTTGCCATGTCCCATGCCGTCGATTAATGATCCCTCTACCATAAGTACAAATCCATCTTCGCACTCGCTTAAATGGTTGATAGCCATGGTTGTTGCCTTGGCGAGATAGCCCGTGCGATTCTCAATCTCCTTGTCGGCCAAGAGTGCCAAGACACGCTCTCCGCATAGATCGCCATCGAGGCTCTCATGTAGCGTAAATCCGCTCTCTGCAATTGCTTTTGTGGCCTCTTCGCGGCTGCCGTAGCGCTTCTCAAAGTATGCCATGCCGCCGCCAATAGCGATGTCGATGTCGCTTGCGAGCAGCTGCTCAGAGATTGTGGTGTAGTGGTGGCGTGAGGGCACGTGAGCATAGAATGCGCCAGGTGTGGCGTGCTGGAGATATGTCGTTACAACGATGCCTGTTGCCTTGCCATTTGCTGCTGCTAACTCGGTGAGAGACTCTACGTTAGTGCCGTCGGGAAGCTGGCCAAGCATGGTGTTGTTGGTCTTGTGTCCCGATGCGAGTGCTGTGCCCGATGCCGCAGAGTCGGTTACGCGGTTGTCGAGCGAGTAGGTCTTCTGGAGTGCGATGTTTGCCGCCTTGTCGAAGATTGTGGGCTCGTAGTTATTCTCGAGCTGCATCATCGAAACGGATGTGAGACCCATGCCGTCACCAATGAGGTAGATGATGTTCTTTACCTCCTGCGCCTCGACGCTGAGTGTTGTAGCAAGGATAAGTGCGATGGTTGTTATAACTCTTTTCATAGTCGATGTGTAAGTGTTCCTATTTTGCAAAATTAACGAATTTATTGTATATTCGCAAAAAATAACGGTATTATGGCAGATGTTCGTATAGCAGAAGATTGGAAAGAGTTGCTCAAAGATGAGTTCTCGAAGCCCTATTTCGAGGAGCTTACTTCGTTCGTAAAGGGTGAGTATGGTAGTGGGGTGGTCTATCCCGCTGGTCGCAACATCTTTCGTGCCTTCGACTGCTGTCCCGTTGACAAACTTAAGGTCGTAATCATCGGTCAGGATCCATATCATGGCCCAGGTCAGGCTAATGGCCTCTGCTTCTCGGTGGGTGAGGGCGTGCCCTTTCCTCCCTCGTTGCGCAACATCTTGCAGGAGGTGCACACTGATGTTGGCTCTCCTATTCCCGCGTCGGGCGAGTTGGAGCGTTGGGCAGAGCAGGGAGTACTCCTTCTAAACGCTGTGCTTACGGTGCGTGCTCACGAGGCGGCATCACACGCTGGTCGCGGTTGGGAGCGCTTTACGGACGCTGTTGTTAAGGCTATCGCCGAGCGCAAAGAGGGTATTGTCTATATGCTCTGGGGTAGCTACGCACAGAAGAAGGGAGCTATTGCGGATGCGAAAAAGAACCTGATTTTGAAGGCAGTACACCCATCTCCCTTGTCTGCCTACCGTGGCTTCTTCGGATGTAAGCACTTCTCTGCGGCCAACGACTACCTCACATCAATAGGCAAGGAGCCTATTTGTTGGTAGTCTCCTTCGAACTACGATACTGCTTGGGTGAGAGCCCTGTGGCACGCTTAAAGTACTTTCCAAAGAACGATTGGTTGGGAAAGTTGAGCGATGCAGCAATCTGCTGTATTGTCATATCCGAAGATTGTAACATGGCACGTGCCTCCAATATTACATGGCTATCTATCCACTCGCCTGCCGAGCGACCACTATTCTCTTTGACCAACTTAGAGAGATACTTGGGCGTGATGCATAGCTTGTCGGCATAGAAGCCTATGAGTCGCTCCTCGCGGTAGTGCTCCTGCACAAGTTCCAGAAAACGCTCTACGATGCCATTCTTTGGTGTAGCGTTGCTATCCTCAAACTTGCGGAACTTGCTCACACCACCATAGTAAAACACACGGATAAGATTTTCGATAACCTGCAAGCGGAAGGGGTTCTCCTCATCCGATGCCGCCTTGTGGAGTATGGTGTAGAATATCTGCAAGTGGCGTAGTGCATCTGCCGAGATGGTATTTATGGGGTTGTTAAAGAGCGACATATACTGCTGCTGCCAACCTGGGAGGTTGAGCATGTCGATAAAGCGCTTCGAGAGGACTATGTTGATGCCGTCGAAGTTGGAGCTGAAGTTCATGCCCTCTACAATCTGCCCTGGCATGAGTGTCACAAGCATCGGGCTCTCAATCTCATACTGCTGTAGGTTTACCTTTATGGAGCAATGACCCGCAGTGCAGATACATATCACAGCATGCTTGAGCTTGTATGGCTCGTGCGCTGCATACGCAGGTTTGTTTTTGTTAAAGTTTACGAGGGCGAGGTCGTCGCCAATAACTATCGAGTCTGATGGTATATTCTCAAGTCCTAGACTATGTATAAAGCGTTTCATCTCTGTAAGGTTTAGGCTATAATGCCGTTTTGTCGTGGTACAAAGTAACGAACTAAATTTGTTATGACAAAACGCGTTTCTACCTTTAGAACAATATGTGTGTCCAAAAAGTCTGAAAAATATGGTATGTGTGGGTTAATGGGCAAAAATAGTCAACAAATGGTGCTTGGGTCAAGGCGAAAAAATATTTGCGATTGTTGAAAACTTATTGCCTGATAATTTGCTCATGTATCGCAATTTTTTGTATCTTTGGTAAAAATTTGTAACTATGGCAAAGTTTATAGTAGAGGGCGGTCATCGCCTAAAGGGAGAGATCAGACCGCAAGGTGCCAAGAATGAGGCACTTCAAATTATATGTGCTGCGCTTTTGACTAAGGAGCGCGTGGTTTTGCATAATGTGCCTATCATCGCAGATGTGATGCAGCTCTTGGAGCTTATGTCACGCATGGGTGTTAAGGTTGAGCGTTTGTCGGATGATGACTTTGCGTTGCAGGCCGATGAGATCAACCTCGACTACTTGCGCTCTTCGGATTACCACAAGCGTTGCCGTAAATTGCGTGGTTCGGTGATGATGATTGGTCCACTCTTGACCCGCTTCGGTGTAGGCTTTATGCCTAAGCCTGGTGGCGACAAGATTGGTCGCCGTCGCCTCGATACTCACTTCCTTGGTTTCCAGAAGCTCGGCGCAGACTTCAACTTCGATGTTAGCGATGAGTTCTACACCGTTGAGGCAAAGCGCCTTAAGGGTACATATATGCTTTTGGATGAGGCATCAGTAACAGGTACAGCAAACATCGTTATGGCTGCAGTCCTGGCAGAGGGTCGCACAACCATCTACAACGCCGCTTGCGAGCCCTACTTGCAGCAGTTGTGTAAGATGCTTAACCGCATGGGTGCTAAGATCTCGGGTATCGCCTCGAACTTGTTGGTTATCGACGGTGTGGAGTCGTTGGGTGGCACAGAGCACACTATGCTTCCAGATATGATCGAGGTGGGTAGCTTCATCGGTATGGCGGCTATGACACGCTCGGAGCTCACCATCAAGAATGTATCGTACGAGAACCTCGGTATCATCCCTCAGCAGTTTGCTCGCATGGGTATCCGCTTCGAGCAGCGTGGCGACGATATCTTCATCCCTGCACAGGAGAACTACAGTATAGAGAGTTTCATCGATGGCTCAATTATGACCATCGCCGATGCTCCATGGCCAGGTCTTACACCCGATTTGTTGTCTATCTTCTTGGTTGTGGCAACACAGGCTAAGGGTGCCGTGCTCATCCACCAGAAGATGTTCGAGAGCCGATTGTTCTTCGTCGACAAGCTTATCGATATGGGTGCTCAGATTATCCTCTGCGACCCACACCGTGCTACAGT
>JAFZGE010000043.1 GCA_017555545.1 Alistipes sp. | reverse complement strand
ACACCCGGCGTTGAGTTGGGATTGGCACTTGGTTTTGCGGAGGGATATACATTGCCAGGTTTTGGATTTTCTGCAAATCTTGGCACACTCGAATTTAGACCTACCGAGCACTTTGGTTTCAGTGCAAACCTATTTTCGCTTAATTTCGTAGTCATGTCTATGGAGGGAATTACAGGAAGTACAGTAGGCGTCAACTTGGGTGTAACACCCTCGGTTGGTTTCAAGTACTATTTCTAACGCATAACTTCGACTCGTTTATGGGGCAATCTGAAAGGATATGCCCCATTTTTATTTTGTAAAAATAAAGAGCCGCGAGAACGCATACGGCGGTTTCACATCTCTTTGCCCAAAATAACCGCATATTTTCCTAAATAAAAGAGACAATAATTTCATTTTGTTAGTCGTTTATTCAAAAATATTGTGTAACTTTGTGCGCTTATACGCATAAGCGCAGGAAACAACAGAACAATGAAGTCTATTTTTGGATACATACTCGCCGCAGTTATTGTTGTCGGCAGCGTGGCATGCAGCGTGGTAAACGATGCCATCAAGTCGGGCGACCCACAGTATGCATACGAGCAGGCTCTAATGCTCTACGAGGATGAGAAGTGGGATCAGGCATCTTCACTCTTCGAGGCGTGCCGACACATCTACATGGGTACACCTCGCGAGGACTCGCTCACGTTCTACAATGCGCGATGCAAGTTTAAGCGTCACGACTGGGAGGAGGCATCGACACAGCTCGACACATACCGTCGCAAGTTCAGCCGCAGTCCCTTCATCGAGGAGGCAGAGGGTATGTACGCGCTATGCCACTACTACATGTCGCCCCCACCCGAGTATGACCAGACAATGACTACACAGGCAATCATCGCCATCACAGAGTTCATGTCGCGCTACCCCGAGTCGGAGCACAACACAGAGTTCAACGACATGCTCACAGAGCTCACTGGTCGTTTGATGAAGAAGAGCTACCTGAATGCCTACACCTACTACAAGGTGGGTCGCTACAAGTCGGCAATCGTGGCATTCAAAAATGCGATGAAGCGCTACCCCGAGTCGCCCTACACCGAGGAGATGATGTACTACCAGACCGTATCGGCATATCGCCTCGCGGAAAATTCGGTAGAGTCGAAGCAGCAGGATCGCTACCTGGCAATGCTCGACAACTACTACTCATTCATCGCCGAGTATCCCGACTCGAAGCACGTAAAGGAGCTCGCACGCATGGCGAAGGATGCACGCAACTTCCTAGACAAGCACCAGAACACTAACGAGTAGGAAACAACAACGCTAATTAAGACAAAAACATATAGGACTATGGAGATTAAGAAGAACGTTCCAAACAACACCATTACCCGCAAGTTGGTAGACCTCGATTCGCCTACAGGCAACATCTACGAGAGCATCAACATCATCGCTCGTCGCGCAAACCAGATTGCTACAGAGCTTAAGACTGAGCTCAACCGCAAACTCGCCGACTTCTCTGCACCTACAGACAGCTCTGTAGAGGAGACTTTCGAGAACCGCGAGCAGATTGAGATCTCACGCTACTACGAGCGTCTTCCCAAGCCCGCGATCATCGCTACTGAGGAGTTCCTCGATGGTGAGGTTTACTTCCGCCACGGCGACAAGGAGTAGGCTCTGTAGAACATATAAAGAGATAGGATTATGCAGCTCAAAGGCAAGCATATCATACTCGGCATTACCGGCAGCATAGCAGCTTATAAGGCAGCTATGCTGTGCCGTCTTTTAGTGAAGGAGGGTGCCGAGGTGCGTGTCATCATGACACCACTGGCTAAGCAGTTCATCACGCCTCTTACGATGGCGACACTCTCGAAGCACCCCATCCTCGTGGAGTTCTTCAACCCCGAGAATGGCGAGTGGAACTCTCACGTATCGCTCGGCGAGTGGGCAGATATGTTGCTCATTGCCCCAGCTACTGCAAACACCTTGGCTAAGATGACCACAGGCATTGCAGACAATCTTCTTTTGACAACCTACCTCTCTGCACGCTCAGTTGTGGCCGTAGCCCCAGCTATGGACCTCGACATGTATGCCCACATCACCACACAGCAGAACCTCCGCACTCTCGCAGAGCGTGGCGTAGCCATCATCGAGCCTGAGGCTGGTGAGTTGGCAAGTGGTCTTGTTGGCAAGGGTCGCATGGCAGAGCCCGAGGAGATTGTGGAGCAGGTTAAGACAATCCTCGCAGGCAACCAGACCAAGAGCCTCACAGGCAAGCGTTACTTCGTTACTGCGGGCGCTACAATCGAGCCTATCGACCCCGTGCGCTACATCACTAACCACTCTACCGGTAAGATGGGTTATGCCATCGCCGAGGAGTTGGCAAAGCGTGGTGCAGAGGTTAAGCTTATCAGTGGTCGCACTATCCTACCCACACCCACAGGCGTCGAGCGCATAGATGTGCTCTCGGCAGCAGATATGTACAACGCAGCGGTGGAGGCATGGCGCGAGGCTGATGGCGCAGTTATGTGCGCAGCCGTTGCGGACTACACACCCGCAGTTGTTGCGGACAAGAAGCTCAAGAAGTCGGATGACGACCTTCGCATCGAGCTCGTACGCACCAAGGATATCGCCCATGAATTGGGTAAGTGCAAGGAGGGTCGCACCCTCGTAGGCTTTGCCCTCGAGACTGACAACGAGGAGGCTAATGCCGAGGGTAAGCTCGAGCGCAAGAATTTCGACTTCGTGGTGCTCAACTCGTTGCGCGACAAGGGTGCAGGCTTTGGTGGCGATACCAATAAGGTGACACTCATCGACCGCAATGGCCGCGAGGAGCATCCGCTGATGTCTAAGCGCGAGGTTGCTGCAGTCATCGTAGACAAGATTGAGAAACTCAACAAGTAATAAACCAGATGCTTAAGAGCTTAACGATAGAGAACTATGCCCTTATCGACTCGCTCCACGTTGAGTGGGACGAGCACCTCAACATCATCACTGGTGAGACGGGTGCTGGTAAGTCGATACTACTGGGTGCGTTGGGTCTGCTACTTGGCGCCAAGAACGAGGGTCAGGCAACCAAAGACCTCGAGCGCAACTGTGTGGTGGAGGCTACGTTCGACATCGCAAGGCTCAACCTACAGCACATCTTCGAGGAGAATGACCTCGACTACGAGCCTGAGATTACCATACGCCGTGTCATCACCCCTGCGGGCAAGAGTCGCGCCTTTGTGGGCGATATGCCTGTGCAGTTGGCGACACTCAAGGAGTTGGGCGCTCACCTCGTAGATATACACTCACAGCACCAGAACCTGATCCTCGCATCGGAGGAGTTCCGCACTACAACACTCGACACATTGGCGGGTAATACGCCACTTATGGAGGCCTACACCTCTAAGTTGGGTACGCTCAACGCACTACGCAGCGAGCACCGCACGATGTCGGCAGAGATGGAGGCGGCACGTAAGGATGAGGAGTGGTTGCGATATACCGTGGAGGAGTTCCGCGCTGCAAAGCTCCGAGAGGGCGAGCAGGCAGAGACCGAGCAGACACTTGCGACGTTGGAAAGTGCCGACCGCATTGGCGAGGCGCTTACTACGTTGCGCAATGCGCTGGATGATGAGGAGTTGGGTGCTGTTATCGCACTCACACGCTCACAGCGCGAGTTCGAGGCTATTGGCGAACGCTACCCCGAGGGCGAGAACATCGCCGAGCGCCTTAAGTCGGTGGTTGCAGAGCTCAAGGATATAAGCGCAACGGCAGCAGATGAGGCGGAACGCATAGATGCTGACCCCGAGAAGTTGCAGAAGTTGAGCAACAGACTCAACACCATCTACTCGCTCGAGATGAAGCACCGCGCAGAGTCGTATGACGACCTCTTGGCAAAGGCCGCAGCATTCGAGTCGCGCCTTGCAACGATTGATAATAGCGACACCGCACTCCGTGAGCTTGAGGCACGCATCGCTGAGGCAGACAAGGGGTGTCGCGCCGCAGCACACGCACTACACGAGGCACGTGTGGAGGTGGCAAAGCACCTCGAAGAGAGCGTCGTGGCTACGCTCCGAATGCTCGGCATGGAGGATGCGCAGTTCGTGGTGGAGGTTACCGAGACCGAGGGTTACACCCCACTTGGTTCGGACAATGTTGTCTACCTCTTCACCGCAAACCGCACTACGAAGCCCGGCGCCGTGGAGCGCATTGCTTCGGGAGGTGAGCTCTCGCGTATTATGCTGGCACTCAAGGCTCTTATCGCTGAGAAGCGCATGCTACCTACAGTAATCTTTGATGAGATTGACACGGGCGTTTCGGGACGCATTGCCGACGCCATGGGTGACATCATCTCGCGCCTTGCTGAGTCAATGCAGATTGTCGACATCACACACCTCCCACAGGTGGCATCGAAGAGCGGAGCGCACTTTGTGGTCTATAAGGAGGAGGGTCGCACCAACATCCGCCGCCTAACTAAGGCTGAGCGCGTAGGCGAGATTGCGAAGATGCTCTCGGGTAGCGAGATTACCGACGCCGCACTCAAACAGGCAAAAATACTCTTGGGCAAGTAACCCAAGGAGAGGTGAATATAAGATCAATAGACAAAAAAATAGGACTGTTCGCAATAGCGTGAACAGTCCTATTTCTATTATGATATCCCCTACTTCTGCTGAACAGGGATGATGGTAGGCTTCTGAGCTGCGCGACCCTGGGGCGCTACCTTCTCCTTTACGATGCCCTTATTGGGGACAACCATGTTGCTAACGGGCTTAGGTGTAGGCTTAATAGTCTTTACCTCAACGAGCTCAACATTCACCACAACACCCTCGTTAATAGGCAATACGCGGCTTGCACGGAAGCCAAAAGCCTTGTTTGCATCCAACCAGATGGTGATGTTACCGCCATCGCCAACAAGCTTGAGGGCATTCTGGATATCCTTAGTCATGAAGCGATTGAGAGGAAGGCGACGCAATGCGCTCTCCTTAATCTCAGCGTCGATCTGGTCGTAGTAGACCTGACGCATAGAGTCGTTCAAGAGTTTGTTGTTGCCAAGCTGCTCGCGCTGCTTCTTGAGGCTCTTAACGAACTGCTCGTTAGACTCGAGGAGCTTGCCAGTACGAGAGTATACCTCATACTTGACAGCGATAGAGTCGGTCTCGTTGACGGGCTTAGTCTCGCCACCAGCATGGTTAATGCGGTAGTAGAGGCCTGTAGGCTCGCCCTCCTCGTTAGTCAACTCCTTAACAACCTCGTGTGCTGCAACGCGCTCGAACCATGCCTCAGTAAGTTCCTTGTTGTATGCGGGCAACTCTACCTGAGTATAGTTACCCATAATCTGCATAAAGTTCTGCTCGGTCAATGCCATAACAACGTCGATATCCTCCTTTGTCTTAACGTCAACAGCGTCACGCATAGCCTTGTATACCCAGTGGAGGTTTACGGGGAGGCGCTGCTTACGCATGCCGTCAGCAAAGACGGTCACGAGAGCCTCAGTAAATGCCTCGTGAGTGTAGGTCTCATCGAACAACGCTGGCAAAGAGAGTGTATCGGGGCGGTCGGTAACGACACGAGCATTAGCCTTCTTAGCCATCATAAAGGGGCGAACACGCTCCGTAGAGTACTTAGACAAGTAGTCGTTAGTCTCATCGAACTTATCCTGGTCAGTAACGAGGATCTTAAGCTCCTTATCCAACTTCGCGATAACAGTCTCGGTATCCAAACCGAAGTCGGCATTCTGGATTGAGATTACAAGACCTGCGTTCATACCCGCAGCATAAGAGAGTGTATCAAACTCTGCATTGGGGTCGTTATAGAGGCGTGTTACCTCCTGATCGAAATAGTAGTCAGGGGCCGCAGCCTCCTTGCACGATACGAAGGCTACCATCGCGGCAGCCAAAATCAAGATTTTCTTCATACTTTATTATTACGGTTTCAATTATCTCTTCTCAACATCCACAAGCCACATCTCGTAGTAGAGAATGGTGTTGGGCTTAACACCCAACGAGTCGCAACCATCGGCGCCATAACCGAGCTGCGAGGGTATCCACGCCTCGATGTGACCACCCTTACCGATGAGTTTAACAGCCTCGAGCACACCCTTGGGCAACTGTCCCGCAGCGATGCGCAAAGGTTTGTCATTGAGGTGGGTAGTATCGAGTACCGCACCCGACATATCGAGCAAGCGGTAGCGAACAAGCATCGTATCGCGTGTTACGCGCACGTTGGTCTTAAGGTCGCCAAGCTCCACGACCTTATATGTAAGGCCAGAGTTTGTTGCCACGAACTTACGGTCACGACGGCGCACCTCCTCGAGGTAGTGTGTCTCGAAGGCCTTGATACGCTCGTAGTTATCGTAGTTCATATACTTCAAATATGCCATGCGTGCCTCCTCATCCGTAAGGCGTGCCTCACCCTTGTAGGCGTCGCGCAAGCCCTCGCACACCAAGTCTACGTTGAGCATAGAGTCTACGGCGATAAGGTTGCGACCGATGTTCATGCCCATAACATAGGACATGGAGTCGGCACTTGTGCGCATCTCGGGGGCTGAGGACATCTGCACGCTCTTGCCACCACACGCCACCATGAGAGTGAGCGCGAATATTCCGATAAGTGTTTTTCTCATTATATTAATTTAAGTTTATACGTTAGAATGGTAGGAAGACAAGCTGCACGATGATATAGACGGGCAACAATACAATCAACGTGAACTTGAAGATGTAACCGAAGAACGATGGCATCTTGATACCCTCCTGCTCGGCTATAGCCTTGACCATGAAGTTGGGGCCATTGCCGATATAGGTCATTGCGCCGAAGAATACAGCACCCAGAGATATTGCCTGGAGCAAGATTGCGGGGATGCCAGCAACCAAATCTACACCCTCAGCCGTTGGTAGACCCATGGCAACCTCGTAGAATGCCACGGCCGTGGGGGCGTTGTCGAGGAACGACGAGAGCGCACCCGTAGAGTAGAAGAACTGCCAAGGCTCGCTTAGGCCCAAGAGTTCGGCATTGGCTCTGAGGTACAACATCGCGGGGGTCATAGTGATGAAGATGCCCACGAAGAGTATTGCCACCTCCGAGATGGGCTCCCAGGTGAAGTGGTTATCCGTGCGTATCTGACGGTGTGTTGTGAACCACGACAAGAGGATGATGGCCGCAAGGGCTATCTCGCGCAAGAAGTAGATTGGCGAGTGCATATTCTCCATTGCGGGGATGTAGTTCTTATTGAGGAACAACACCGCAGCGATGACCATGCCCAGATAGAGGATGTTACGCATGCCCTGAACTCGTAGGGGCTCCTGCTCGGTCTTGTCACGCAGCTTAGCCTCGGCGGGCTCCTTAGCGTAGTAGTAGCGGTCAATAACCATATAGAGACCCAAGAGAAGTGCTCCTACGGTGAGCCACTGTGGGAACATCGACGAGAACCACGCGAAGCTTGCACCACGCAGGTAGAGCAAGAACAATGGAGGATCGCCAAGTGGCGTCAAGAGACCACCGCAGTTGGCAACCAACGCGATGAAGAAGAGTACGGTATGTACCTTATGTGTGCGCTGCTGGTTAATCTGCAACAAGGGGCGTATGAGCAACATCGCAGCACCCGTAGTACCCATCACCGAGGCCATGACGAAGCCCGCACCGAGGATAAAGGTATTAACAATGGGTGTAGCCGCAATATCGCCACTTATGCGTATGCCACCCGTGACCACAAAGAGCGCAAGGAGCAACATCACAAAGGGTATGTAGTCATAGAGGATGTTGTGCACGATAGCGCCACCCAAGCCAAACGACGACAACAGAGCCACCGTGACAACCGAAATTACTACCGTGAAGATGAGCTTATTACGGTTTTTCTCCCAGATGTGCTCCGCCACAAGCGGCGCAATGGCTATGGTGAGCAACATGATGGCAAACGGAATGACCATCCATAGCTCAACATTAATTTCTCCGTGCATAATAGTTATAGTTTAGGGTTTTACCATATTACAATACCATTGGTGCGTCGTGGTTCTTGAGCGCCATGCTACAGATGTTGTAGAGCAAGCGCGAGGCGATCTGTGCACCAGTCTTATCATCCATGTCGGGGACAACCTCTGAGAGGTCAAAGCCCACAATCTTGCGACCAGAGTCCACAATTCTACCCAAGAGGTAGACAACCTCGGGGAAGCGGATACCTCCCGCCACAACCATGCCCGTATGGGGTGAACACTCTATGGTGAGGCCGTTGATGTCGAGCGAGATATATACATTCTCGGGCAACGACTCCACAATCTCGCTACAGATGGTCGACCACAACGTGCCCTCAAAGTGGCGTGACCATATTGACTGACCCGTGAAGAGTTT
>JAFZGE010000042.1 GCA_017555545.1 Alistipes sp. | reverse complement strand
CATATTATATATATTATAAACGTCATTGCGAGGAGGACATATTCCGACGTGGCAATCTCATTCCATTTGTGAGATTCCCACGCTTCGCTCGGAATGACGTTGTGTGTGTGTGACTCTCTATACATAATTAATTGATGATTAATTATTAATGACATAAGAGACAAAAGAGACTTAAAGAGATAGAAGCGATGACTCGGACCTTTCTGTTGTTAGCTTTCTTCTCTTTAGTCCCTTATGTCCCTTTAGTCTCTTGACACAGACAAACGTCATCCCGAGGAGCGAAGCGACGTGGGGATCTCCTGTTGTCTAGTTAAAGATTGCCACGGGCTAACGCCCTCGCAATGACGACATAAGTCTCTTTTTTCTTTTTTTCTTTTTTATAGGGAAAACGAAAAAAAGAAAATTTGACTCTCGATGCTGCGTTCGTGGGTATATAAAAGTATATCCGTGAGGTGGTGGTTTCCCTCTCTGTGTCCCTTATCCCATTACTGCCTAACCCAGATAAGGTTATCCGTATCGTAGCCACGCTCGCGGGCGATGGCAAGGATATGCTCTATGGTATGCTCTGGTAGGCTGGGCGTGCGCGATAGTATCCACAGATACTTCGGCGACTTGCTACCCACGAGCGCCCAGTCGTAATCTTCGCCGAGCGCCAAGATGTTATAGTCCGAATAGAAGAACAGGAAGAACGACACGCGCAGCTGCCCCGGCTTCTTACCCAACTTCGCCTTGCCGTCTGTAATGCGCAGTAGTCCCGTCTTGGCATCTATGCCGCTATTGCGCACCGCAATCATGCCGTCCGGCTCGATGGTGTAGAAGGCCTCGCAGCGCTCCATATTTCGTTCGAAGCGGTGGTCGTAACGCGCAATCTCATACCAGCGTCCCATATAGCGTTTAAGGTCGAGGTTATCGACCGTAGTTGTATTGATGCTCTGTGCCTTACATGCCGAAACAGAGAGTAGAATCGCCGCCATGAAAATAGTGTATATGTGTCTCATAAATCGTGGTTTTACACCCATTTGAGCATATATAGTGCCAACACCGCGCTACGATTTGCATTTTTCGCTAAAAGATGCTATCTTTGTTGTTTAGAAAACTAACAAATCCTAAAATATGAACGCTATTGTAAAGAACGATTTTCAGTTCGAGGGCCAGAAGGGTCACTATGTAGGTAAGGTACGCGACGTCTACAACATCAACGACGACTACCTCGTGATGGTTGTATCAGACCGCATCTCTGCTTTCGACGTTGTACTCCCAAAGGGTATTCCCTTCAAGGGTCAGGTGCTTAACCAGATTGCTGCCAAGTTCCTCGATGCTACAACCGACATCCTTCCCAACTGGAAGATAGGTGTACCCGATCCTATGGTTACCGTAGGTCACCGCTGCGAGCCCTACAAGGTTGAGATGGTTATCCGTGGCTACCTCTCTGGTCACGCATGGAGAGAGTATAAGGCTGGCAAGCGCACCATCTGTGGTGTAGCAATGCCCGACGGCATGGTAGAGAATCAGAAGTTCCCCGAGCCTATCATCACCCCCACAACAAAGGCTGATGAGGGTCACGACGAGGATATCTCAAAGGAGGAGATCATCGCTCAGGGTCTCGTGTCACGCGAGGAGTACGAGCAGTTGGAGGCATACACACGTGCTATCTTCCAGCGCGGTACCGAGATTGCTGCAAAGATGGGCCTTATCCTCGTAGATACAAAGTACGAGTTCGGTAAGAAGAACGGCACTATCTACCTCATGGATGAGATTCACACTCCCGACTCATCACGCTACTTCTACATGGAGGGCTACGGGGAGCGCCTCGCAAAGGGCGAGAAGCAGAAGCAGCTCTCTAAGGAGTTCGTACGCGAGT
>JAFZGE010000041.1 GCA_017555545.1 Alistipes sp. | reverse complement strand
ACTCTCACCATCAAAATTGCCTTTGTTCGCGATATTTGAAAATGATACACCTTTTACGGACACATTGCTGATTTCAGACTTAACCTTAACAATAACATTTGCCAAGAGGTGCTGGAAGTTGAGGGGGACAACGCTGCCATTTGTGGGCGCTGATGCGCCTGCTTCAACGCTCGCTGTAGCCGAGGCAACCATGATGTCCTCCTGCTGGGTGATGTCGAAACCCGTGATGGAGAAGTCCTGATTCTCATCGGTGTTGGCAACTGTCAAAGTGCCCGCAGATGGAACAGAGGGGTAGAACGCCTTGAAGTAGTAATCAGTATTGGGAATCCAATACTCGGGTGACTCAAATGCCCAAACTTCCTGGGGAGTGTACTTTACATTCTTGGCAAACGATGTGCTGCCCACATTACCCTTGACAAAGGCGTAGACCTTGAAGCCGTCCTTTTGCAAGTCACCAATATCGGCAACAGCGCGCGTGTCGGTACTGCCAAAGAGGATGGGATACTTAACACCCTGAGGGATGTCGTCATGTTGCTGGCACGACACAACACCAGCAGCAAGCATCGCAGCACATGCGATTAATCCACACAATTTAATTCTCATATCTCTTTTTATTTTTTTATATCGTAGGGGGTATAGGGCCGATCAAAGACCTATACCCAAAATATCTCAAATCACTTCTAACAAAAGTGGAGATTACTGCAACTGGATGTTGTCGTTAGCGTCAACTTTATTGTCGTCATTAATATCGTAATCCCAATCAGTCTGCTCTGCAGTGAATGTAATCTCGTCGCCTACCTCAACACCAATAACGAGGTTGTACGCATTACCACCGACAAGAGTAACTGTATTAACTGTTGAAGTATGTGTTGCGATATCAGTACCCTTACAACGGATAACAACCTTGTAAGTTACCTCAAATTCGCCAGGAATAAGCAAGAGCTCGCTAGCACACTCCTCGCTAGCATCACCTACAGCAACAGTGATATCTGCTACATCATATACATCAGCATCACCCTTATTTGACCAAGTCTTATTAGCTAGAGTTATAGTACCAGTCTTAGCACCTTTAACCTTAATCTCATCAACCATGAATGAGTAACCATCAGCGGTTGTAGAGTTATTCTTTACAGTGAACTTAACCTTTGAAAGAAGGTGCTTAAAATTAAAATCAACAGTATTATCACCTTCGCCTCCAGTACGCACTACCTTCTCAGCATAAAGGAGGTCAACATTTGCAGTTGAAGCATCAACAGTAACAGTTGAAGGCAACTTATCAGTACCTGGTACAACTTTTTGTGTATCTACACCAGCAACGGCAGCAAACTCGTATGATGCGCCATCAATCCAGTACTGCTTATTACCTGCGCACTTCCAGATGTTATCATTGCCCTTGGTAACCACATCACCAGTGTAAATTGCAACACCACCTACAGTACCCCAAACATTGAATGAAGTAAATGTAGTAGCATTGTAAGAAGGATCAGCAGCCTTATCAGCACGTGTAGCGTTCTCGACGAAGCTGTTGAAGCCGATGAGCTCGCCCTCGGGCATTACTACGGTCTGCTCCTTGCTGCATGATACCAACGCAGCAACTGCAAGCATTGAAACGAATAATTTCTTCATAGTTTTTGTTTTTAATTGTTTATAATTTTTTTCGTGTTTTCCGTTTGTCTGTTTTCCGCTTTGTCATCCCGTCATTGCGAGGGCGCATGCCCGTGGCAATCTGCTTTGCGCTCTGTCATCCTGAGTGTAACGAAGGATCTCCTACGCGACTACCCTTTTTGACTCCGCCTCTTGTCGGCTTCGAGGAGATTCTTCACTCTGCTTCGCTTCGTTCAGAATGACATCCTAGTCACCATTGTTCGCTGCATCTTCACAGAGGTAGATCCCCACGTCGCTTTGCTCCTCGGGATGACGGGGAGGTTTGACGCTCCTCGGGATGACGGGGAGTGGTTATTCTCCTTGCGTCGTTTGGGTCTATTGGGGTCATAGGGGCGATCAAACCCCTATAACCAAAAGTTGTTAGTTGTTGCCAGTTGCAGGAACCATAACGTCTACATTACCATTAGCAGGATCCCAACCGTTTACGTTGTAAACATTAAACTCGATAGGATAGAGCTGCTGAGTAGGATCATCACTAACATTTGAAGCGTCAAGAGTAGTAGTGAAGAGGTAGTTACCGCCCTTAGCCAATGTAGGTTTAGTGTTAACTGTGTGGTGGTAAGTATCAATCATAACACCTGCCTGGAAGATGTCTACATCAAAAGTAACAGTATACTCTGTTTTAGCTACAGGAATGAAGTAGTGGTAATCAGTAACGATGTAATTCTGAGCTGCAATGATATCTGCTGTATTCTCAGCATTAGCAGCCACCTGCGTACCGAAAGTACGAGCGAAAGTGTCAGAATCAGTTGTCTTAGTCCACTCGCCAGCAGCACCATTAGTTACTGTAGTAGTAGCCTTAGAAACAAGACCTGTAACATTTACATTGTAAACACGCAAAGTGATGTTGTTTACAGCGTCGAAATCGTTGTTGAACTTGAAAGCAACCTTAGAGAGCTGGTGAGCGAAAGTGAAGTTAACAACGCCGGGGCTAGCTGTCAATGCTGTAGTTCCTGTCAAATCCTTATCAGCAGCAGCAAAGATGAAGTCCTGATCAGCAGCAGCAGCCTTGTTATTGAATGTTACAACACCATTGTCAGCTGTAGTAGCTGGAGTAGCTGGAGCATATGTCCAGTGAGCACCAGTATAAGGAGCGAACGCTGTGAACTCATACATTGCCGTAGGCACCCAGTACTGAGTATTGTCGTACTTCCATGCACCATTATAGCGGTAAACCTTTGCGTTGTTCAAAATCAAAGCTGAACCGCTTGTGTTCTCGATAGATGCGTATACACCGAAATCAACGAGGTTGTCCTTGGTGATATCAGTAGCACGAGTTGCATTGTCAACGAAAGTGCTGAAGCCGATTGCGTCGCCCTTGGGAGCAACAACAGTCTGCTCGGTGCTGCAAGCTACCATGGCAGCAACAGCCAAAACTGCAATAAAAATCTTTTTCATATCTCGAATAATTCTCTAGTTAGTTACATAATATTACTGCTCAGGTGTTGGGTCGTAGTCACCGTCAGCCTCTACGTCATTTGTTGTACCCCAACCTGGAAGAGTTGCTACAGTGAACTCGATAGGCTCCTGCTTGTGCTGAGGATCGATGTTCTTAGGAGTGATAACAGTCTTGATGTCATAAGCGTTGCCTGCAACGGGAGCGAATGTAACCTTAGCAGTGTGGTTGTAACCCTGAACGCCCTCAGTGTTCTTATCAACATCGATCTGCGTACCGTTGATGTAAAGATCAACTGTGAAAGTAACTACATACTCATACTCAGCAGAAGGAATCAAGAAACGCTCGTTCTGGCTCTCATATGTCGCACCATAAGCGTATGCTACCTCAACATTCTCATTAGCGTCTGTTGTTGCTTCAGCGTCAGTAGCCATACCGAAATCAAGAGTAAAATCATCATCTGCTGCAAGAGCAAGATCATCCCATACTGTTGCGCCAGTAAGAACAGCAGTAGCAGTCTTGTGAGGGTTGGTAATTACAATATCCTTAACCTTAATAGTTGCGTTAGTTGCATTGTAACCATTCTCGAATGAGAACTTAACCTTTGACAACACGTGACGGAACTGGAACTCAACAGCAGTATTACCTGACACTTTACCCTCCTGTACTGTAGTTGCGTAAAGAAGGTCTGTAGTACCGTTGTTTGTGAATGAAAGAACGGTCTTATCCTTATTTGTACCGTCAGCCTTTGTCCAGCCACCATTTGTGTAAGGAGCAACTGCATTGAAATTGTAGTTTGCGCCTGCAATCCAGTACTGAGTACCCTCGTATCTCCAATCAGACTTAAGGTCGTTGTTTGTAATTGTTTTTGCGACCTTAGTACCATCGAACAACTCTGCACCCTCAACATAGCCGAATACAGCGAAGTCCTGCAATGTTGAAGAAGTCAAGCTGGGATCGTTCACTGAACGGGTAGCCTTGTCTACAAAGGTGTTGAAGCCGATAGCGTTGCCCTCGGGCATTACTACGGTCTGCTCCTTGCTACATGCTGCGAGTGCTACGACTGCAGCCAATGCAAAAATTACCTTTTTCATAATTTAAGTTTTTTTTAAGTTATTAATTTGTTTTGTCTTTTGTTTTCTGTTTCAAGCGTCATTGCGAGGGTCGCATGACCCGTGGCAATCTGCTTTACGCTCTGTCATCCTGAGTGTAACGAAGGATCTCCTACGCGACTACCCTTTTTGACTCCGCCTCTTGTCGGCTTCGAGGAGATTCTTCACTCTGCTTCGCTTCGTTCAGAATGACATCCTGGCCACCATTGTTCACTGCGACTTCACAGCGGTAAATTAACCTCTTTTTCAGCATCATATAATCCATACAAATATACGAATTATTTTGCTGACTATCAAGTTTTTAACCAACTTTTTTCTACTATTTTTTCAACTTTTTTTGACCTCTTTTTTGGCCGTTTTTAGCCGTTTTGGAGGCCTTTAAGGTCATTGCTATGGCATTGACCACCGCAACCTCAATTCGCTGTCTCTGGTCGGCTTTGAGGAGATTCTTCGTTACACTCAGAATGACATCCAGTCGGCCATTGTTTAGGGAGTGTAGGGAAAACCAATCCCCTACACCCAAAATATTGGTAGAATTACTTCGCCTTAACAACGAATACGCCAGCCTCAACCTCAACTGACTCGTAACCCTCAGCAACAAAGTTCTCAACAGGGT
>JAFZGE010000003.1 GCA_017555545.1 Alistipes sp. | reverse complement strand
GTGCTTCTTGATCTCCTCGTGAGCGAACATGATAGCACCGAGCATAACCTCCTCAGACACCTCGTTCATCTCACCCTCAACCATGAGGATGTTGTCGATAGTACCACCTACCATGATATCGAGGTCTGCATCCTTCATAGCCTCGAAACCGGGGTTGATAACATACTCACCACCGATACGAGCTACGCGTACCTCAGAGATAGGGCCACCGAAGGGGATGTCTGAAACAGCCAAAGCAGCTGAAGCAGCAAGACCTGCCAAAGCGTCGGGCTGAATATCTTTCTCTGCCGAGATAAGGTTAACAGTAACGAAAACCTCGGCATGGTAATCTGCGGGGAACAAAGGGCGCAACGCACGGTCGATGAGACGTGCAACCAAAATCTCCGAGTCACCAGCCTTACCCTCGCGCTTCATAAAGCCACCAGGGAAACGACCGCATGACGCGTACTTCTCCTTATACTCCACCTGCAAGGGCATGAAATCTGTGCCCTCCTTTGCGTCCTTAGCGGCAACAACAGTACCCAAGAGCATTGTGTCACCCATGCGAACAACCACCGAGCCGTCAGCCTGCTTAGCGAGCTTACCAGTCTCGATCATAATCTCTCGACCATCGGCCAAAGTGATTGTCTTCTGTACAGCATTGTACAACTTGTTAGCTTCCATAAAAATTAAAAAAACCTCTTAAAAAATTGTCATCAATATATGTCGTAACATACTAAATTTTCGTGTAAATGAAGGCAATGCCGAAGCACCGCCTTCATTTGCTGCACATCCGTATTACTTACGGAGGTTAAGAGTCTTAAGGATCGCGCGGTAACGCTCGATATCAACCTCCTTCAAGTACATAAGCAACTTACGACGCTTACCTACGAGACGCAACAAAGAACGCTGTGTTCCGTAGTCGTGACGGTTGCTCTTCATGTGCTCGGTAAGGTGGTTGATACGATAAGTGAATAACGCGATCTGGCTCTCGGGTGAACCAGTGTCTGTTGTAGACTTGCCGTACTGGCCAAACAACTCCTGCTTTTTCTCAGGTGTCAAATACATAGTTTTAAAAGTTTTGTGGTGCGCATCCTTCTCATTTCCCGAGGATTACGCTCCTGGTTCCACTCTACGACAGATCGTCCTTACCTTAGATCCTGCCAGAGCGTGCGGCAAAGATACGCTATTTTTTACGAACTACAAAACCTTTTTCAAAGAAAAAGATAAAATCGTCCCATTTACCCTACAAAGTGACAAATTTCACCCATCTACCCTCAACCGCTGATAGCGAACAATTTGAGTCGCACCACAGCTCAAAACCGATATAAAAGAGACCCGTAATATTTGTTTTATATTCTTTTGAAAGACAACAAATAGACTAAATAAAGCGAATTTTCATATAACCAAAATTACTCCAATTTTTCCATTTTTCACTATTTGCCTATTTTTTAATAGTATATATGGGAGAAATTTGGAAATTTTAACTATCTTTGCCGTCCGTATATAGACATAAGTAATGGCTTTTTCGAAACTACATAGACTACTAACCGCCGCAATTTTTGTTGCGCTACTCGGCATCGTGGCTTGCACATCCACCAAGCGAGAGTACATCACCGTAGATGGTGAGACCCTCGGCACATTCGTGGTGGTGAAGTGCAACACTACGCACTCCGAGGCAGAGGTTGCATCACGCATCATGGCCATCGACAGCCAGATGAAGGCATCTATGTCGATCTTCGATGAGTCATCACTTCTTTCGCGCATCAACCGCAACGAGTGCGACACGCTCGATGAGCACCTCATCTATAACATCGAGCTCGCTGAGACCTTCTACACCCTCAGCGGCGGCGCATACGACATCACCGTGAAGCCCCTCACCGATGCGTGGGGATTTGGCCGCAATACATCAACCGAGACTCCTAACATCGACTCTATTTTGCAGTTTGTGGGCTACAACCGTATTGCAATCGAGGATAATCGCCTTGTGAAGCAGGACTGCCGCACACAGATAGACCTCAACTCTATCGCCAAGGGCTATACCGTGGATGTTGTGGGCGAGGAGCTCGAGGCACTCGGCGTTGTCGACTACCTCGTTAACATCGGTGGCGAGATACGCTGCCGTGGCCGCAACGCTAACGGCAAACTCTGGAGCATCGGCATCGAGACCCCCTACGATGGCAATATGTCGATGGACTCAGTCGAGAAGATTATCGAGATTGAGAATGGTGCATTGGCGACATCGGGCAACTACCGTCGCTTCTACATCAACGACAACGGAGAAAAGATCACACATACCATAGACCCCCGAAGTGGTTATAGTGTTTCAAGCACCCTACTCTCAGCAACAGTCATAGCACCCACATGTGCCGAGGCTGATGCTGCGGCGACCATGTTCATGGCGCTCGGCTCAGAGGGTGGAGCGGTAGAGTTAGCCCAGGAGTGCGAGCGCACCCTCGGTTGGAAATACTACTTCATCTTTGCCGATGGCGAAAACTACAGAATAGAGTGTTCACAGGAGTACAAATAATCACTCACGAGAGTGAGATTAACGCCCACAGGGCAAACCAAAACGTTAGAGAGAAGAGAATAAATGAAGCAGGATGGTATTAAGAGAGCGTCGATAGACAAGCTCAAGTCGCGTTTCGAGACGGCATACTACTCGGAGGACATGGTGATCACTCCTTTGGTTATGTTCCGCGAACTCGATGATATTACTGCACTCATTCAGGGTGTGTCGATTGGTGTAACGGTTAGCGGTACGGCAAAAATCAAGATTAATGGCAAGCTCCATGAGCTACGTCCAAATACGTTGTTTATTTTCAACGAGAACACTGTAGTTGAGCAGGTTAAGGCCTCGATTCGTTCATCGGGCTATATGGTTACCTACTCGCGCCAGTATCTCAACAGCATCCACGTTGATACGCAGGATCTCATCTCAATCTACCACGGATTCCTCGATGAGCCATGCGTGCAGGTGGAGCCCGAGGAGGCAGCATACATCCACGACATCTCGAAGCTTATGCGCTCGGTGCTCTGCGACTATGCCCCCACGGCTAACCGCGAGAAGATTATCAGCTCGCTCTTTGCGGCGATGTTCCACTACGTTATGGGCATCTTGCAGCAGCATAGCCTGCCAGGCAATGGTGCTGTAAGCAACCGCACAGATGAGTTGTTCAACAACTTCCTTGCCCTTCTTCGTGAGCATTGTAGCACGGAGCGCAGCGTGGAGTTCTACGCGTCAAAGATGGGTATCACGCCCAAGTACCTCTCGCTCATTCTCAAGAAGAAGAGCGGTCGCAACGCCTCGAAGCTTATCGATGAGGCTGTTGTCTACGAGGCGAAGCGCTTGTTGAAGTATTCGGGCTTGAGCATCCGCGAGATAGCCTTGAAGCTCAACTTTGCGTCGCAGTCATTCTTCGGCAAGTACTTCAAGCAGCGCGTAGGTGTATCGCCCTCACGCTACAAGATCTGGGATGGTCGCACCGAGGAGATTCTCGCAAACACCGACTTTGCTTCGACACTTGAGGAGTACAGCAACGTGGTGATGAACGATGAGGAGTAAAACGCAACAACAAACAATCAACATAATTTTTAACCAATTTAATTTATGAAAAAACTTTTTAAGACTCTTGCGCTCACTCTTGCGCTCGTGTTGCCTTTCGCAGCAATGGCTCAGGAGGAGACTGCAAAGACCACCATTAACGTTGGTGGCGATGAGAGCAGTCCTAACATTGCATGGACTGTAACAGCAGAGGAGGAGGGTGATGGCATCTTCGTTATCACTTTCGACGGTGCTATCGCTGAGGGCTACCATGGCTACCCCATGACAGATTTCTCTGCACCTATCTTCGGTTTTGACAATGCTGAGGTTGTAGGCGACGTAGTTGAGACACTTACTCCCGAGGAGCACGGCATCGACGAGCTCACTGGCGAGCCTTCATTCATCTATTACAACCAGGCTATCTACGTTCAGAAGATCGAGGCTAAGGCTGGTCAGAAGGTTGTAGGTTTCATCAACGCTACTATCTGCACTAACGAGGGCAACCAGTGTACTGCTAACATCGCTGACTTCACTATCCAGATGCCTGGCGTAGCTGCTGAGGAGACTGATGATGAGTCAAGCGCTTCTTCACTCGACTGGAGCTCTATCATCACTGCTATCCTTTGGGGTTTTGCAGCGTTGTTGACTCCTTGCGTGTTCCCCATGGTTCCTATGACCGTATCATTCTTCGTTAAGGGTTCACAGTCACCTGCTCGTGGCCGTCTCCGCGCTATGATGTACGGTATCTTCATCGTTAGCTTGTACGTATTGCCTATCGCTCTTATCATGGGCTTGACAATCTTCGGCATCGATGTATCTGGTGACATCTTCAACTTCATCGGTACACACTGGATTCCAAACCTCATCTTCTTCCTTATCTTTATGGTGTTTGCTGCATCGTTCTTCGGGGCGTTCGAGATTACATTGCCATCGAGCCTTGTAAACAAGAGCGACGCTGGTGCAGATAAGGGCGGTT